>CATPCN010000219.1 GCA_955652855.1 uncultured Chthoniobacterales bacterium
ATTAAGGACAGCTAGCATTTTTAGTATTACGACCTGCTTAAGTACGAGCAAATCAATCCAGAAGAATATTTCAAACGCGGAGAAGCTCCGAAGTCGCAGTGGGGAGTTTGAACCAGGAACAAATCGAGTGATCTAGCGGTTGGCTGCGACCACATCATCCCGCCACTGCCTAAGCGAGCTGCGGGTCCAATCTATATCCGCGTTGTCTTTAAAGACTGAGGATGCATAAAGAAAAACAATTCGTTCGCGAACGTAAGCCATTGCCCCCGCTTCGTAGATGATAACAGTTATAGGTTCCTGAGCTTCGCCGATGCGAACCCGAGCTTTGAGAAGCTCGGAGTAACAAATAGAATTTGCAGTCTCTTCGAAAATATCCAGCGGTATCATGTCGCCAATCTTAAAGTCTACAGAAGCGCCGAGGTCCTGCGATGCGCCCTGCGAAATCCCTGATTCTATTCGAGGCCATATTTCCGATGATTTGACCTTTTCCATGTTCTTTTGAAGATCAGCTCGGAACTCGGATTTGACGCGCGCCCAGGCCGCGTTTGTGAAATAGCCCGTCTTCACGAGTGATTCTGCAAATAGCTGCCGGCCGGTCTCAGGAAACTTATCCATTAACGTCGATGCGAGGTCCGCTTCAGTCCCAAATACCGCTAGGATTTTGTGCGTCGGCGGAAGGGTCGCTTTCAGCATCGAATCCACATGATCACTTTTGCCGTCGAAACGGAAGAGCCCGCGCGGCGACGGGATGTTGATTCTTGCACCGGCCACATCGACTACAATCATTCCCGCATTTCCAAACAAGATATTGCTATCCGGTTTGGTTTTCCTACTGGCGGTTGTCGGCTCGGATGACCGAGATCTCACAGAATTTAGAAGGCCGGCCAGTGCTCCGAACAAAACGATGCCGCCGATCAATGCCACCAAAATTAAGCAGCCGAACCGATGCGTGAACGGAATTGGCCGCATCTTAAGGTACGGAACAATTTCTTTCTTCGGAACTTCCAAACCTCGCTGACAGACTTCACATAAGATCAGATACTTCTCATCGGTAACCCACCCAAAGACCCAGTACAGATGTGCGTGGCGATATCGAAGGTAGAGTCTGAACGGCCGCTCTTTCTCACAATTCGGACAATGCCTCTTCAGCATTTCGCCCAAATCTAAGCTGTGGGTGCGTGCTCCCCAGATTATCATGAATTATTTGTCAGTGGTTGAAGACGGTTGGATCGATTTGTGGTTGGGGACCGCCGTGATGTGAGATGGCGGGCTAGCAACCGACCTCTGGAAAACCGTGAAATGCGTTTGCAAGCCTCCGACTATGAGCGTGACGACGGCAAGAATTATAACAAATCGCTGCAGGTTTCGGTTGCTTCGGTCGATTTCGCGCAGCGTCCTTGCGATTTGAAGACTGTGCATAAGAAGTGCTGCCGCGGTTTGGTCCTGCGCTGCGTGCGAAGTATGAAAGCCCGCTAATATGCGATTCGACTCCAGCAGTTTCGGAGAATCGAAGTTGATAATTTCGCCACTCTCGATCGCTTTGAATACGCCATCGTACTGATCACTCGTCACCCCCATCCAACTCGAAAACGGCTTTTGATCGCTCATCAGACAAATATTGCCATCACCGCAAGGCGATCCACCAGCGTTGTTAACGAGCGACTCCCGTTTCTACCAGCGCATTTTGCGAAAGATACTTGATGTGCGTGTATCTGCATGCGGTGTTGTATAGCGGATTTGTTATACATCGCTCGATGCTACGATTCGATCCCAGAATTATCTATGTTCTTGATGGCGACCAAACGGGTCGCGCTACGCAGGCCAAACTACAGAAATGGAGCGCCCGCGCCGTACAGCCTAAGGGCACGCTCGCCTACATTGGAGCGAACGAGTTGATTGTGCAGATCGGGCCGTTTACTCGCTCAAGACAACGTCACTTCCGAATTAATCGCCGTTGGCCACTTGCCAATCTTCGCATAGGAACATTTCCCGAGACAGTGGATGTGGAAGAATTGGCCTTGGGTTCGCGACGTCTCATTCACATCACGGTCCCATCAGGTGAGCAAGTTACTGACATGGCGTTAGCGTTCTTCGCCGGACGGATTTCTGCGTCTTGTTCAGAACATGCCGACTTTCGGATTGTGTCTTCCGACAAGCACGCCAAGCGAGTATGCGATTTCCTCCGCAACATAGGGTTCCGCGCGCAAGCCATCACGCCTTGATAATCCATCGTCGAGCACCAGCGCGAGTTTGGAGACAGCGCACCCATTCTACTTTGCGACGCAGACGTTCTTTGGCTTGGTGAAGAAGCGCCGCGCTTAATCGCCTCGAAAGCTCTCCGGGCCAACGGAGAACACTCCAGCTCTTCCTTATCTCAACTTGGTTTCTACAATCTGATGAATCGCGCTAAAGCGAGATTCGGATTCGGCACGAATCTTCCGGAGTCTTTCCAGCAATATTGCTCTTACCTTTTCATCTTTGAGATCTGCCAAATTGATCCTGACGTTCATGGCTGCTCCTTCAATGCATGCTCGCAGTGCGAGAAGGCCCACGCCAACATCTGAAATGGACGCGGGGTTCCCCTTCCCCGCCATTTCGGCAAGGAGCTGGTACGCTTGCGACGCGCTTCCCATCACTCGAAGTGGAATCTCAGCCGCATATTTGTTGGCGGACTGTATTGCCGCGGTGCGTGCTGCTTTTTCTTCTGCGGGCTCCTTGGGCAATGCAAATGCCTCCATTACCTTGTTGAAGGCGGCCGTATCTTCATCTACCAAAAACAGCAATTCGTCTTTTAGTTGCTGCGCCTTGACTGCCCAATCGCTGAAGTAGCCGAGTTTGTCTTCCCAGCCACGTTTCCCAGCTGAGAGGTTGGCTACCATTCCGCCAAGGGAAACGCCCAATGCGCCCATTAATGCGGCAACAGAACCACCGCCGGGCGCAGGAGAATCGCTCAGCGTTTCATTGCAGAACTGGCGCAAGTCCATTTTCACGAGTGATTTTTTCGAAACGGTGGATTCCATCTTGAGTTCGATAATTTTTTCTTTTGGATCGAAAGGTTTTAACTCACTCAATCCCATTGAGTGGATCGCGATGTCAATGAGGTCTTCTTCGGCAGCACCTTCCGACCATTTCTGTTTTCTGAGAAAATATTTTCCTGCATCGACCAAACTCTTTTTTGGAAGCATACCCACGATTTCTGATCCGGTCACGCGCAGGCCGCGCTTGCTGGCTGCTTCGTTACATGCATCAAA
>CATPCN010000220.1 GCA_955652855.1 uncultured Chthoniobacterales bacterium
CGCTCAAATCGTCGATCAAATCGCGCACGTCTTCCACGCCGACTGACAGCCTAACGAGTGAATCGCTAATGCCGAGCTCCTTGCGCTTTTCTGGCGGAATCGAGCCGTGCGTCATAAGCGCAGGATGATTGATCAAGCTTTCGACGCCGCCCAAACTTTCCGCGAGCGAAAACAAATGCGTGTTTTCCAGAAATTTTCTCGTCCCGGCGAGATCTGTTTTCAAAACGATGGTGATCATTCCGCCGAACGCGCGCATCTGCTCTCGCGCGAGATCGTGTTGCGGATGCGATTTTAAGCCAGGGTAGCTGACCGACTTCACTTTCGGTTCGTCTTCCAGCCAGCGCGCGATCTCAAGCGCGTTTGCACAATGGCGTTCCATGCGCAGCGCGAGCGTTTTCAATCCGCGCAACGCCAGAAAACTGTCGAACGGTCCTGCGATCGCGCCGACCGCATTTTGCAAAAACGCAATCTTGTCACCGAGCTCATTGTCATCACCGACCACAACCGCGCCGCCGACCATGTCGGAATGGCCGTTCAAATATTTCGTGGCCGAATGCACGACGATGTCGAAACCAAATTCGATCGGCCGCTGGATCCATGGACTCGCGAAAGTGTTGTCGGAAACGCTGAGCGCTTTGTGCGCCTCTGAAATCTTGGCGATCTCGCGGAGATCGATCAGCTTGAGGAGCGGATTGCTCGGCGTCTCGATCCAAACCATGCGCGTGTTCGGACGCATCTCGCGCTCGAGGTTTTTCGCGTCGGTTAGATCGACAAAAGTAAAATCGAGATTGGCGGAGCGGCGGCGAACGCGCTCGAAAAGTCGAAACGTTCCGCCGTAAAGATCATCGCTCGCCACGACGTGCGAACCGCTGTCGAGCGCATCGAGCAGCGTGGCCATTGCCGCCATTCCGGAAGCGAAAGCAAAACCGCGCGTGCCGCTTTCCAGATCGGCGATGCAACGCTCATAAGCGCTGCGCGTCGGATTGATCGAGCGCGAATAATCGTAGCCTTTGTGTTTGCCCGGGCTTTCCTGAACGTATGTCGATGTTGCGTAAATCGGCGTCATGATCGCGCCGGTCGACGGATCGGGTTCCTGGCCGGCGTGAATTACGCGCGTGGCGATGTCGTGCGGTTTTTTCATGTCGATCTAATTAACCGCGGATTACGCGGATGAAAACGGATTCGGAATTAGGAAAACAGGGAAAGAGGCAAATGCAGAAGACTGAATAACAAATAATTTTTTCCTAAGTTCCTGCTTTCCTAATTAAATCTTCCTGGTTTCATGGCTTCCAGATTCATTTTTCTGCTCTGTTACTTCGGCTTGTGTAGTCGCAGATAGGAAAGCAGATCGGTGCGCGTGATCAGTCCGAGAAATTTATCGCCGTCCATCACGATGGCGACGCGACCACGATCGAAAACCGCGAGCAGGTCAGCAATTTTTGCGGTGGGCGCCAGCGTTTCCAGCCGATCGGTCATGGCCGTGTGCACCGCATCATTAAAATGTCCGGGATCGCGATGCACTTTTACGAGCACATCGGACTCATCGATGATGCCGAGCGCGCGGCCGTTTGCATCGACAACCGGAAGTTGCGAAACGTCGGCATCGCGCATTCGCTTGAACGCGGTGAGCAAAGAATCGCCCGGCCCGGCCACCACGACTTCGTCTGCTTCGTAGCGATGTGAAATCAAATCGCTCAAGTCGCCGTGCGGCGAGCGTTGCACAAAACCTTGTTCGGCCATCCAAAAGTCGTTGTACATTTTCGAGAGATACTTGTTGCCGGTGTCGGCCACGAAAGTAACCACGCGTTTTGGCTTGGTTTGTTTTCGGCAATAACGGAGCGCGCCGGCCACGAGCGTACCGGTGGATGACCCCCCGAGAATTCCTTCCTGCCGCAAAAGCTCGCGCGCAACGCTGAAGCTTTCCTCGTCTGGAATCGAAAACGCGTCCGTGACAAACTCCATGTCAGCAACGTCCGGAATAAAATCTTCGCCGATGCCTTCAACGGCCCAACTTCCGGCTTCGCCGATCTTTCCAGTCTTCACGTAATCGACGAGCACCGAGCCTTCCGGATCGGCCAGAACCATCTCGATGCCGCGTCGGGGTTTCACGCGCGAAAAAAATCGGCCAAGGCCAGTCAACGTTCCGCCGGAACCGACACCGCAAACGATTGCGTCGACATCATGACGCATCTGTTCCCAAATTTCCGGACCAGTCCAACGCTCATGCGCGAGCGGGTTTTCCGGATTGCCGAATTGATTTACATAAAATCCGCCGGGAATTTCCTCGGCCAGCCGCGCCGCGACATCCTGATAATATTCCGGGTGACCGCGTGTCACGTCGGAGCGAACGATCCGCACTTCGGCACCGAGCGCGCGAATGTGGAAGATTTTTTCCTGCGACATTTTGTCGGGAATAACGAGAAGCACGCGGTAACCTTTTGCGCCCGCGACGAGCGCGAGACCCAGTCCGGTGTTGCCGGCGGTAGCTTCGATCACGGTGCCGCCCGGTTGTAATTTTCCATCGCGCTCCGCCGCTTCGATCATGGCGAGGGCGACGCGATCTTTGATTGAGCCGGTCGGATTTTGATTTTCCAGCTTCACAAAAAGCTGGCACGGTCCGGTATCGATCCGCGTGATCTCGACCAGCGGCGTGTCGCCGATGAGCGAAAGAATGGCCGGCGGTTTGTTAGGCGCGATCGTTGGCGCTGTCGAAAGTTCGATCATGTCATTGCTCGAGTTTCGGCTCGCCCTTGTGCGACCACTCGGAGTTGCTGTCTTCGAGAAATTGTTGCAGCACGGGGAAGCGCACCTCGCCGTAATTGAGCGCGTAGCGCAGGTCGCCGCCTTTATAAATGCAAGTGGTCGGAATCCAACTCAGCAGCAGACCGGCGAATTGTTTGATCTTGTTTCCGGTGCGCGGGCCGGGATCGGCCAAAATCGTGACGTTCGGTTGATCGGCGATCTCGAATTTTTTCAGCATGGCGCGGCCGTTTTCGCCATTGTTCCAAACCGAGACTAAATAAAATTTCACCTGCGGATTGTCTTTGATCGTTTTCAGCCAGCCGCCGCTCTTCAGTTCGGCCTGACAATTTGAACACCACGGGGCCCAGAGATGCACGACGCTCAACGCAGGCGCTTGAATCGCATCGAGCACGCTTTGCTCGGCCGGAGATGACTCGGCGAAGAGCGATGATGCAGTGAGAACCGCGGTTAAGATCGACAAGCGTAAGATCGACATGTTGTTTCTAAATATGGAGAGAAACAGAGTGCGCTCAAGCTACCCAGACACAGAGTTTGACCTCCGCGCCGATACTGGCTACTGTGGCGCTCCTTTTCCGCTGCTCTAGATCTGCGGAAAGATCGACGTTTGATGAAAGCGTCGCTGCGCCTGAAGGAGGTCTTTTTAATTTATGGTACAAATGCAGGATTTGATGTCGAAGCCGATGCCGGAGTTCCGCGAGGGCAGCATCGTCAAAGGACGCATCTTGGAACTTCGTCCGCGCGAAGTGCTCGTGGATATCGGTTACAAATCGGAAGGCGTAATTCCGACGGCCGAATTTGAAAACATCGACTCACTCGAAGTCGGCGACGAAGTGGAAGTGCTGCTCGAACGACTCGAGAACGACGAGGGCATGGTCGTGCTTTCGAAAGAGAAAGCGGCTTATCGTCAGAATTGGAACAAGATCGCCCAAGTCTTTGCCGGTGACGGATTGATCAAAGGCAAAGTGAAATCCGTCGTCAAAGGTGGCTTGATGGTGAACATCGGCGTGGAAGCGTTCCTGCCTGCGTCGCAGATCGACATTATTCCGCCGAAAGATTTGCAGCAGTTTGTCGGCAACACTTACGATTTCAAAATCGTCAAGATCAACGACGACCGCAAAAACGTCGTGCTCAGCCGACGCGAACTGATCGAGCAGGAACGCAGCGAGAAGCGCCAGAAATTTCTCGAAGGCGTCAACGTGGGCGACAAGGTGCAGGGGACGGTCAAGAACCTCACCGACTTCGGCGCGTTCATCGATCTCGATGGAATGGATGGCCTTCTCCACATCACCGACATGACTTGGGGACGGCTCGGTCATCCGGGCGAGCTGGTGAAAGTCGGTCAGCAGCTCGAAGTCGTCGTGCTCGACATCAACAAAGAAAAAGAGCGGGTGTCGTTAGGCTTGAAGCAGACGCAGAAAAATCCGTGGGACCAAATCGAAGAGCGCTTTCCCGCCGGTCAACGCGTCAAAGGCAAGATCACAAACCTTGTCCCGTACGGCGCGTTCGTCGAACTCGAGGAAGGCGTCGAAGGACTCATTCACGTTTCCGAATTGTCCTGGACGAAGCGAATTATGCGTCCGGCTGATATTTTAACCACAGGCCAGGAAGTTGAAGCCGTCGTGCTTGGCGTCAATAAAGACGAACAGAAAATTTCGTTAGGCTTGCGCCAGCTCGAACCGAATCCATGGGACGAGATCGAGAAGAAATTTACGATCGGCAGTCACGTCAAAGGCGCGATTCGCAACATGACCGCCTACGGTGCGTTCGTCGAGCTAGAGGATGGGATCGATGGAATGATTCACGTCTCCGACTTGAGCTGGACGCGAAAGATCAATCATCCGAGCGA
>CATPCN010000221.1 GCA_955652855.1 uncultured Chthoniobacterales bacterium
AAACTCCGCCACTACGGCCTCTGGGATTTTTTCGAGTTCGGCGCGTTTGCCGACGATCACCATGACCGCAACGAGCTTGGGGCCTTTGCGCGCGCCCGTGCGCGCGAAAAACATGGTCGCGAATTTGCCGGCGCCGAGATCGACGTGATCGGCGACACCGGACACGACATCGCTTGCGGCAAAGCTTTTGGCGCGCGCACCGTTGCCGTCGCCACCGGTTCGTGGTCACGAGAGCAATTAAAAGAACAGCATCCCGATTTTTTGTTTGCCGATCTATCGAACGTCGACGAAGTGATCGAAACGCTCGGGTGGTGAAAACTGACACCCGGCCACGGAACAATTTTTGCTGCAAATAAGATCGAGATGGCTTTACCCGATTCGCCCAACATTCTTTCGCTCGAGGGCGAAATTGATCTGCACGTCTCGCCTCGCGTCGCCGCATCGCTCAACGAAATGATCGAAAAAAAGCCGCCCGTGCTCGTTGTCGATCTTTCGCGCGTCACTTACATCGACAGTTCGGGCCTCGCCGTCTTCATCGACGCGATGCAAAACGTCGAGGAATATCGGGGAAAGTTCGCGCTTGCCGGTTTGCAGGAGCATGTGCGATCGATTTTCGACACCGCGCGTCTCGATCAGGTTTTCCTGATTTATCCCCACGCGGACGCAGCCCTCGCTGCGACGTGAGTTAAGTCTGACGCTTCGTCGTAAGCTGGTTAGACCCAAAAAATACGTCTTTAAAGACGCAATCATTGGGTCTACTTCTCGTTAGGTGTTCACCATGCGAAAGCTTTTCGCCAGCAATTTTATCATGCTTATCGCAGCAGCATTTCTAGCCGCCTTCGGAGTCGTAGTGAGCATTTTCGTCCGCGATTCTTCATGGTTCGCTCGCTCGGGCGCGCTAATTACCGGCATCGGTATTATCGTGCTGACTCGGCCGAGCATTATCGGAAAGGACATCATGCTGCGGATAGTCATGGATGAGAGCGGACTAACTCAGCTCGATCCCGAATATTACCTCCGCCGGAATGAGCCTATCCCAAATTGGCTGATCGAGGATCGAAAGTCTCGTGACGCAGTTGGTCTTCTCGGACCTATTATAACCGTTTTCGGTACCATAATCTGGGGTTTTGCCGATTTGCTAAATATCCCGTTGGGCTTCCGGTGAAATGAACATTAAGGCACCTAACCAATCGCTGCAGCCAACCGCTGGCCGGCGCGATGACCAGCTTGAATTCATGAAACACATTGTCGATATTACGAAAGCTCGCTCCCGCCAGCGGTAGCTGAGCTTCATCTCGTTAGGCCTTTGCCGCGATGGATGCCACTAACGCTTCGAAACTTTGCGAGAGTCACGGTGCGACGTTGCTACACTACAACCCACCGGGAGTAGCGAGACTTGCCTTTCGATCGCGCGAGCAGATCATGATTAGCATTGGCACCGCCAGCGCGAAGCTATTCAGGCCGTCTCGATTGTTCGGGTGGTTATTCCCGCGATGCTGCGCTTCCAAGTCGCTCGCCGAGTGGGATCCGCGTTACACGCAGTTCGACGCTTTCCACCGTAACATCTCGCGTGGTATGGCACTCGACGGCCTACTTGATCTCGTCACGCGGGCGGATTCCATTTCAGAGCTTCGCCTTGCGTGGTGCGCGATTCGCAATCCTTTTGAGGTCGCATCAGTGGGCACTATTCCAACAGACGTTCCCAGATGCGCGCTTTCCGGGCGAAACAACCCAGGCCTAACCGTAAAGGACCAGAATCCGAGCAGGCCGTCTCTAGAAGAATTGACATATTAATTTCTGTTTTGATCGAGCTCTGGCGTAGAACTCAATTTTCGCGATGCTGATAAACGAATTCACTGTTTACGAACTCAAACGGATCATCAAGCCCGTCATCCAACTCCAGTCGATGAAACGCGTTGTCTCGGAAATAGGTGAAGTCATCGGAATCCCACAAGCTACCAGGAAGAAGATTCAAGAACAGGAGCAGTTCCTTCTGCGTTATAAAGGCTTCGAGGTGTTTCTTTCCGATCTAAGATGGCTTCGCGGGCGCGGTCCTCGCATCCATCTGCAATTTAAGCGCCCCGCAACGAAGTCGCAGGTGTTACTAAAGACCTTGTTCCCCAAAAGTCACAGACTTATCGACATGGTCTGCGGCGAAGTGATTCAGGACCTGAAGTCTATTTGCCTCGAAGACACGGAGGGGATCGAGTTCACCTCAACCGACGTTAAGGCTCATGATTGGATTGACAGCCAGGAGCTTCGGTTTGGAGTCACTTATCTCAGGGATGCTTTCAATGACGACTGGAAACAAGGATATGACATCTCACCGCTCATGATCAGCGACGAATATCATTCAGGTAAGTGGTTCATCTCTTTTTCCTTTAACCCAGGTGCCTTCATCCGTTGCGGTGAAAAGACAATACCTCGAAAGAATTGGCAAGAATACGCCAACGACATATCTAAATCTATTGATGCATCGGTTGCGAGGACATATAGGCCAGACGGTCAGCGCCTTTCCTTTGAAGAATGGTCGGAAGAAATGATTCTGGATTTTGGGGAGGAGATCGGTCCCGAGCTACCGACAATGTGGGAAACAATTCATGCCGAGTAGCACCTAACTAAGCGATGCAGCGAACCGCCGGACAAAACTAAAAAGCAGGAATTACAAAGTAGAAAAGTTGGTGATGTCTGCGTCGATCGTAAGCGGTTTACGATGCGGCGTTGACCGCGGCTTGAAGCAAAATCGCCACGGTTTTTTCAACGTTTGTCGCGATGTCGAAACGGGAGGCGCGCTCGGTGATTGTCGATCTTGCAGCCGCTCGGCGTGCTTCGTCCGACCAATACACGATCGCGTCGCGCAAATCCGCGACATCATTTGCTGCATCGACAATGGAGCCGTGGACTTGGTGCTCGATGATTTCAGAAAAACCGTTCGCGCGCGTGGTGATGACCGGCATTCCGCAAGCGAGCGCTTCCAAACAAGCGTTCGAAAACGGATCGTAAATTGTCGGGAGCAGGAAAATATCGGCGGCGGCGTAGATCCCGCTAAGATCAGAAACCTCTCCAAGAAATTGGGCGCGCGTTGATTTGAACTTTCGTTCGTTG
>CATPCN010000222.1 GCA_955652855.1 uncultured Chthoniobacterales bacterium
CGACAACTCCCGAGCGGCCGTCGGAGGAAGCATGAGCGCCACCAGCCTGGCGGCAACACGAGGGGATGTCGCGTCGCACGTCGCGCCATTTGCTGCCCCAATCACATCGGTGTGCTACCCGATGGAAGCGCCGAGGGCGTCGCAGCGGTGGAAATCATCGAGCATCTGGGTTCAGTGACAATCTGGTAATGAGTGCACAAACTTGAATGAAGGCACTTGTGAAACGAGTTCTGACGAGGCTGTTTCTCGCCGGTGTTGGATACCGGAGCAGCAGGTTCCGCGACTATAGCGGACGAAAACTCGATGCCGCGGCTTGGCTCTATGTCTTCAGGGCAGTGAGTACGACGTTGGCATTCAAGCTTGTCGGCCGAAGGCCGCAGACCCCATGGTTGGGTTTCCGGGCAATAAAGGTAATTGAGAAGCTGCTGAAGCCCGATTCTACCGTGCTTGAATTTGGTGCCGGTATGTCCTCAGTTTGGCTGGCACATCGATGCAAAAGCCTCGTCAGCATCGAGACCGATTCTGCCTGGTTCAAAAAATGCAAGCGCTTGTTCGATCAACACGCGCTTCGAAATGTAGATCTACGCCTTATCCCCAACGATTCCGCGTATCCGGCGTGCGAAAATCTGTCGAACAAGAGTTTTGACTTTGTGCTGGTGGATGGGGTGAATCGTTTGGCGGAGGCAAGCACGGCCCTCCAGAAGGTTCGTCCTGGCGGCTATGTGTTTCTCGATAATAGCGATGTGCCTGATGACACCCATCAGCAAGCACGGGCTATGTTGATCAAGGCTGGAGAACGAGGCACCGCCGTTCGAATTTTCACAGATTTTTATCCAACGTACTTCGGTGCCAGCCAGGGAATTCTCGTGAAGATGCCGCTTTAATGGAATGCTCTGCCGCCCAAACATCGGTGGCGAAAATCCCCTGTTGAGTGAGCTGGGGTAGCCGCTTTCGACGAAGTCCTCAGATCAAAGACAGACCAAAAGAGCGAAGCTCAATGAACATCGCGCACTGCTTTACGAAACCCTATTTCGCCTATAGGCCGATGCAGCTTTGGCGTCGCGTTGCGTTTGAGTTGAACAAGGGAGGCGAGCGTTACCGATGGGTTACGGTTCCATGGGGCCTGAAAATGCGTGTGGACCTGGCAGATGACATCGGACAGACTCTCGCCACCACCGGGGTCAATGATCTGCTGGTAAGCGAGGCTATCTTTCGCCTGTTGGCTAAAGGAGAAACCGCTATCGATGTCGGGGCCAATATTGGCTACATAACTGGCATCATGGCAGTTTGTGTGGGCAACCATGGCAAGGTGATCGCATTGGAGCCCCATCCGAAGATCTATCACGAGCTATGCGAGCATGTCACCGGCTGGGAAGAGGCCGGCAAGATTAGCCCCGGAGCGGTGAAGACAATAAACGCTGCGGTGAGCAACAAAGAAGGTGAGGCAACGTTGATTGAACCCGCTGCGTTCGAAAGTAACAGGGGGCGCTCGTCGCTCGGAAAGGACTTTGAGACAACGGGCCGCGGCGTGATACCTCAGACAAGGCATCATCGGACGAAAACGCTCGCTCTCGACAGTTTGTTTTCTGCCTCTGAACGGATTGACTTGCTCAAAGTAGATGTTGAAGGACACGAGGAAGAGGTCTTTCTGGGTAGCCTTGATCTTCTGCAATCAAGACGGCTTCGGGATATTGTCTTCGAAGAGTTTGCTCCATATCCCGCTCCCACTCACAGACTTTTGGAAGCAAACGGGTTTGAAATCTTTTTTTTAGAAGAGCGACTGTACGGTCCGCGGTTGCGAGAAATCGGCGAGCACGGGAAACAGCCGCAATTTGCGCCACCTAACTTCCTGGCCACAAAGGATCCAAAACGACTTCGCGATTGTTTCAAGTCTTGGGGATGGAGGTGTTTGCAATGCTCAGAGATCTAACCAACTCAAACCAGTACAGTTCGTTTCAAACGCAGTTGAAACCGCCTCTGCCAAGTCCAAGCTTCGTCCGGTGAACATGCCGGCGAACAAAACATGGTATTGGTCGGGGGTGATAGGAGGAGTGTATTTCGTGATTCCGAAAAAGACGCATTCGGCGATCGATTTCACGAAAACGGTGCGTACGACGGTTGATCATCTTGTGACAAAAACTCAGGGGCGCCCGACCCATTTGAAAATTGATGTGGAAGGAGCGGCGAAAGCAGTCTTGCGTGAATTCCGATGAGCCAGCCTGCCAGTGTTACGCCCCCTGTGCCACCTTTGATTGCGGCAGACGTCCGACTAGTGGCGCGCGCGCCTCGACACATCCCGGCGCTAGACGGCGTGCGCGGGTTAGCAATCCTGATGGTGATGATCTTTCATTTCCATATACCAGCCTCTGATGCCGACTGGGCAGATCAATTCTTGAACCGTGCCGCGGCCGCTGGCTCAAACGGCGTAAACCTCTTTTTTGTGTTGTCCGGTTTTTTGATTACAGGGATTCTTTGGGATGCAAAGGGGAGCGAGCATTATCTTCGCAACTTTTACGCGCGTCGGTTCCTCCGCATTTTTCCACTGTATTACGGCGCGCTCTTCGTCGGCTTAGTCCTTGTGCCATGGCTTTATCCGCCGACAGACCCGAAATACGCGCACAC
>CATPCN010000223.1 GCA_955652855.1 uncultured Chthoniobacterales bacterium
ATCAACAACGATCTCGCGCCGAAGCCGCAGCTGAATCCGACGCCGGCGGATACGTAATGCAAGATCGACAATGAGATTTCATTCTGAATTCCGGGGAGCGCACGCGACTCGCGTGCTCATTTCGGCGACCTCGCCGGAATGCCTCATAATTTATTTGCCTCTTTGGCGGCAGTACTCCTTCGGAGTCATCGGCGAGTCGCGTGCGCTCCCCAGAAGATCGACATGAAATCGTTTACCGATCTTTTCATCCGCCGGCCGGTCCTCGCGCTGGTTGTCAGCTTCGTCATCCTCATCGCCGGTTTGCAGGCGTTGAAGACGATCAACGTTCGCCAATATCCGCGCAGTGACATTGCGGCGATTACAGTTAAGACCGTTTATATCGGCGCCGACGCGGAACTCGTGCGCGGATTTATCACGACACCGCTGGAGCGCGCGATCGCGGCGGCCGATGGCATTGATTATATCCAATCGCAGAGCGCACAGGGCAGCTCGACGATCTCGGCGCGACTGAAATTAAATTACGACGCGAACAAGGCGTTGTCCGACATCAGTTCGAAGGTTGATGCGATCCGGCGGGACCTGCCACCGGAAGCGGAGATTCCGGTAATCAATATCGAAGCCGCGGACTCACGGTTTGCTTCTGCGTATCTAAGTTTCACCTCGAATATCCTCCAGCCTAACGAGGTGACCGATTATCTCGTGCGCCTTGTGCAGCCGCGGCTGACTGCGCTGGGCGGCGTGCAGAAAGCCGACATCCTCGGTGGCCGCACGTTTGCCATGCGCATCTGGATGAAGCCGGACCGGATGGCAGCGTTGAACATCAGTCCGGCGCAAGTGCGCAGCGCACTTTCTCGAAACAATTATCTCGCCGCAGTTGGCAGCACGAAAGGTTCACTGCTTCAGGTCAATCTCACCGCGAACACCGATTTGCATACGGCCGACGATTTCAAAAAACTCGTTGTGCGCGAGAACAAAGGAAATCTGATTCGGCTGGGCGACATCGCGGACGTCGTGCTCGGGGCGGAAGATTACAACACGGAAGTCCGGTTCTCCGGCGAGAAAGCCGTTTTCATGGGCATCTGGGTTTTGCCGAATGCAAACTCGATCGATGTGATCAAGCGCGTGCGCGCCGAGATGGAGCAAATCCAAAAAGAATTACCGACCGGCATGACCGGCGGCATCGCCTACGACGCGACCGCTTACATCAACGACGCAATCCACGAAGTCGTAAAGACCTTGATCGACACGCTGCTCATTGTCATGGTCGTCATCTTTTTATTTTTGGGATCGCTCCGATCTGTTGTCGTACCCGTCGTCGCGATTCCGATCTCGCTGATTGGCGCGCTCTTTCTCATGCAACTGTTCGGCTTCACACTGAATTTGCTCACGCTCCTCGCGATCGTGCTCTCAGTCGGGTTGGTGGTGGATGACGCGATCGTCGTTGTCGAAAACGTGGAGCGCCACATGCGCGAAGGCATGTCGCGTTTCAATGCTGCCATTCAGGGCGCGCGCGAATTGATCGGACCGATTATCGCGATGACAATCACGCTGGCCGCGGTCTACACGCCGATCGCGTTGCAAGGCGGATTGACCGGCGCGCTCTTTCGCGAGTTCGCTTTAACTTTGGCAGGCGCGGTATTCATTTCGGGCGTCGTCGCACTGACTCTTTCGCCGATGATGTCGGCGAATCTCTTGCGCGCCGGCCACGCTGAAAAAGGATTCAGCGGTGTCGTCAATCGCACCTTCGATCGGTTCCGCGACTGGTATGGCGCGCATCTCGATCGCACACTCGCCGCACGTCCGGTGGTGTATGCGGTTTGGATTGGATTGTCGATCTTAGCGGTTTTGTTTTATAAGATGTCGCCGGTTGAAGCCGTGCCGACCGAGGATCAAGGCGTTATTTTCGGAGCCATGACTGCGCCGGCGAATGCGACAATTGACGATACGATTCGTTATGCGGACGCGGCCGGAAAGATCTTCAGGAGTTTTCCAGACACGCGGTTCACGTTTCAACTTACATTTCCCGATAGCGGTTTTGGCGGAATGGTGTTGAAGCCCTGGGGTATCCGCAAAACTCCAACAGCCGCAATATTACCAGGCGTCCAGCAAAAAATCGGCGGAATTCCCGGCATCCGAATGTTCCCATTCATGCCGTCAGCGCTTCCAGGCGCCGACAACTTTCCGGTCAATTTGGTGATCGCTTCGACCGCTGACCCGGATCGCATTTTGGAGTTCGCCCAGCAAATTCAGCTTAAGGCGATGCAGAGCGGAATGTTTCGATTTGTGGACATCGATACAAAGATCGACCAGCCGCAATCCGAAGTCGTTTTCGATCACGACAAGGTTTCGGCCATGGGCCTCGATATGCAGCAGGTCGGCGCGGACCTTTCCGCGAGCATCGGTGGCAACTTCGTTAATCGATTCAACATCGCAGGACGCAGTTACAAAGTCATTCCGCAGATCAAACGCGTCGATCGTTTGAATCCGGAGCAGCTGAAAAATATTTACGTCACCGGGCCAAACAATCAGCTCGTACCGCTGAGCACGATCGCAACGATCCGGCCAAAGACAGTCGCGCGCTCGCTCAATCGCATGCAGCAGCTCAACGCCGTCATCATTAGCGGCATGCCCGCTCAGTCGCTCGACACTGCGCTCAAGTTTCTCGAAAACGAAGCACACAAAATTTTACCGAAAGGTTACGTGCTCGATTACACTGGCGAGTCGCGTCAGCTACGCACGGAGGGCAATAAATTTCTGCCGGCTTTTGCGCTCGCAGTCTTGTTGATCTTTCTCGTTCTCGCCGCGCAGTTCAATAGCTTCCGCGATCCATTCATTATCCTGCTCGGCTCTGTGCCGTTGGCCATGTTTGGCGCGTTGCTTTTCACTTTTTTGAAGATGCCGTTCGGAAAATTTTTCACAGATGGCTGGACGACGACGCTGAACATTTATTCGCAAGTCGGTCTTGTTACACTGGTCGGTCTCGTTTCGAAGAACGGAATTCTGATTGTCCAATTTGCGAACGAATTGCAACGACAAGGCTTGGGTAAACTTGAGGCGATCGCGCAGGCGTCGCGAATTCGTTTACGCCCCGTTATGATGACGAGCGTGGCGACGGTGTGCGGTCACTTTCCTCTCACGCTCGTGAGCGGGGCGGGCGCGGCGGCGCGAAATTCGATCGGCCTGGTGCTCGTCGGCGGAATGACGATTGGAACCATCTTCACTTTGTTCATTGTCCCTTCGCTCTACATGTTAATTGCGAAAGAACATCACGAGCGATCGCTGGCCGAGAGCGAAGAGGAATTGGCAAGCCCGGAAGATGTCGATCTTGTCGCGGAACCTGCGCTGGCACGCGACGGCAACGGTCGCTGGCAGCAGGAATGATTCAAGTCTCGGGCTTACGAATAAGATTTCGACGGTCAGAGACCGCCGCTACAGAAAAAAAAGCGCTGATGGAACTGGCCGGCGCGGCGCGGTGGGCGGCTGTAGTCAGTTTCGCCGCGGAATTCGCATAGTTCTTTCTTGTATAAAGAGAAGATATCGACGAACTTGCTTTCTCAATTCAGAGGAGAAAATCACATGTCAAAAAGATTTTTTGTCGCGTTTTTGTTCGGCGGCATGAGCCTGTGCCTATTTTTGCTGTCTGCGGTCACCCGCGTCGGTGCACAAGGACCGAGTGGATCCAATGGGCCACCGCAATTTTTAACTCTTCCTATCTTGCTGCACGTCGCACAGCCGGGGCTTGACCACGGCCACTTCATTTTTGCGGACAACGCGGCAACGCCAGCTGCTCTGGCGACAAATGCCGGAACCGCAAATTATCTTGCTCCCCGGCCCGGAACCCTCGCCTTAACGATGGGAACGGATCGCGACGTGTCCGACGGCGCTGATTCTTATGAGGGCGAGACCGGCGCGGCGGGCACAGGTATTCTGGTCGGCGCATCGAACCACATCTATCCCGGCAATTGCATCGCTGCTGCGTCATCGGGGACCTTCGGTGATTGTGCAGTCAAGGCTTTTGCCTCCAGCAACGGCGGACTGAGCTTTACCGGAACCACCATCTCGCGAACGTGGAGTGGCAACACCTTCGGCATCACCTTCGATCCCGGTGTGGACTACGACAAAGTCGGGAACTTTTACTTCTCTTTCGGCGGCGCGCCCTTGAGCGGCAGCTACCCGAATTCCATCGCCGTAAGCAAATCAGCGAACGGCACCAGTTGGTCCACGCCGGTGGCGGTGACCTTCAACCGCAACAAATTCTTCGACGACAAATACTATATCGCGGTTGATCGCAGCAACACCAGCTTCGCCAACCGGATTTACGTTTCCTGGGATCGCAACTCCGGGAACAACCAAATCCTCTACATCGCCTACTCATCGAATGGCGGCGCTACCTGGAGCGCACCGATCAAAGTCAACGACGGCACCACGAAATTCGAGCGCGTCATCGGCGCTTACCCCGCGGTGGATCACAACACGGGTGTGGTCTACGATTCATGGCACGATTACGCCAAGAACATTATCTTCGTCGACAAAAGCACGGACGGTGGCGTCTCGTGGGGCACGGACGTGGCGGCCGCCACCACCCACGCCGGCTTCGGCAAAGACATCGGCTGCGTAGGAGGGCGCGCACAAGGACCGGCGCACGCGCTCAAAGTAGGTCCGAGCGGAGCGCTCTATCTGGTTTATGCCGATCCAGTCACATCTCGCGGCTTCGACATTCTGCTTACCAAATCCACCAACGGCGGCGCGACGTGGTCGACGCCCGTCGTCCTCAATGACGACACGGGCTCAGCCGACCAGTTCCATCCGACACTCAGTGTTGAGTCAAACGGATTGGGCGGCGATAAAGTAACCGTGAGCTTCTACGACAGGCGCGACGACCCGAGCAACTGTCTCGCGTATGTGTATGCCACGCAAAGCACTGATAGTGGAGCGACATGGTCGGCTAATCTGAAAGAAACCTCAGCGCAATCGAACTTTGACGGGAACCCGAATGGCCCCGGCGATTATTCGTCCTCTACTCCATTCAGCACCGCAGTGTGGCCGTTCTTCTGCGACCATCGCATAAGCAATCCGCAGACTTCAACCGGTGGCGCTTTCGATGTCTACACGGTGAACGTGCAGTAAGACTCTGCCTCTCACCACGTCGAACGAATCCCTAGCTTAGAGATAGCAACGCGGGCCGGCAGGTGCGCCGGGCAGCGTCGAGTCTCCGTTGTAGTGGCGCTTGCCTGCTCGCGAAAACTTTCGGAGTCATCAGCGGCAAAAGGGCTGACAGGACAAGCCATCGCGGAAAAAAAGCGCGACCATCACTGGTCGCGCTGCTGAAACTGAGGAAATCAGTTATTTCAGTTTGTTGTGTTCTTAGCTAGCGACGTTTCTTAAAGCAACAGCGACGCTAACTAAGAACCAACCACAAAAATCATCGAAGAAACCGCCGGCCGCTTGGCCTTTCTTGTCAAAGAGCTCGGCATGAAGATCGCGAAGTAGTTTGGGAACTTATTTTTTCGAGGGCTCCTCAATTAGTTTTTGCTCGATCAAGAAACTGCGCAGCTCGCTTGCAATAACTTTGTTTCCCAACGGTGTGAAGTGGCGATTGAAAAATTTATCCAGCTCTTTCTCGGTGTGCGCATTTTTCGCTAATGCGGACACGCCGTTGAAGCACGCATAGCCACGTTCCTGGCAATAGGAGAGAAGGACCGCAGCCTTTTTTGGATTCCTTTCTTGCATCTGCGCCGCGACTTCGGTCTGAGAGGGCAACAACATAATGAACGGCGTGCGGCCGGCCGCCTTCGATTCGTTCATGAAAGAATCGAGAATGGAAAACATTAGATCGCGCGCCGGCGGGTATGTCCACAGGTTCGCCCACGGGCGCGGGCTAAGGTCGTCGATGTGGCGCCCTCCTCGATGGTGAAAAATTTCGAGCCAAAACCGCTTGTGGAAGAGGATCGCCGTGTAAGGAAATCCAAGCGAAGGCTCATTGTCGCGTTTAAACCACCAATCGTTCTCCCCCAGGCTTTCGACAAACTTCGGATCCAATAGTTTATCGATCTCATCCCCATTGCGGATGGGATTCTCGATCAGCTCGCGAACTTCACCCCGCAGAATGAAGCGTGGCTTTGTTAATGAATGACCAGTGTGTTCGGAATAAAACGGGCGATACCGGTTTACGATTCGATTGATGTTTTCCGTAATGAGCCCCAGTGCCACGACTGGCGCGCGAACCTTCTGAAAGTCTTCCTCGAAACGGATGTAAGCCTGATCGGTCCCGTAACCATCGACGCCGAAATTATAAATATCGGCCGCGAGCATACCGGCGAGTTGCTCCTCCCAGGTCTGCGCATCCGCTACTTGATCGCAATAGGTGAAAGAATCGCCGAATGCTGCTAAGAGCGGTCGGCCGTATTCGACACTACGTGGCCGTTCACCAAACAGGGTTGGATAGCGTTTTTTCCAGCCGAGAGAAAAATCGTACTGTTCCTTCAGTTTCGGAATATCAGCTCGAGCAACAGTATATGCGTTGACGTTACGAAATCCGAAACGCTCACGAAAAACCGAAAAAAATATAAAGGAAATCAACTCGATCGCGCAGAGACCGACCAGCATGGCGATCAAGGGATGCAGTAATTTGGTCTTCAGTGAATCGTGCCTCTTCAATTTTCGTCCCCGGCGAGAATCGAACTCACATTTAAGGTATAGGAAACCCTTGTTCTATCCGTTGAACTACGGGGACTGATGACAAAGTAGAAAGTAGAAAGGGTAAAGTAGAAAAGCCAGCGATCAGATTTCGGATTGCTAACGGCCGTGGCGATTGTCGATCTTAGCGGTTATCGAAACAATTGCGCAAAAATCGGCGGCTGAGTCGCACTTAGCCCGCCTGCTTGGTTTGTTCGACATCACGATGATCGTGATGGGCGGGATCATCGGCTCAGGCATTTTCATCAATCCTTACGTCGTCGCGCAGCAAGTTCACTCCACTGCTTTGATTCTCAGCGCCTGGGCAGTCGGCGGTGTGATTGCGCTGGCCGGCGCCTTTATTTACGCGGAACTTTCTTCGCAAAGTTCAGTGAGCGGCGGCCAATACGTTTATCTGCGCGAAGCGTTCCATCCGTCGCTCGCATTCATTTACGGCTGGGCGTTGTTGCTCGTCATACAAACCGGCGGAATGGCCGCGGTCGCCGTTACATTTGCAAAATATCTCTTGGAACTCGGTGGCACGCAGGCAAACGACATTCGCGCGGCGTGGTTTGCTGCGGTCGCGCTCGCCCTGCTGACGGTCATCAATTGCTTCGGCGTGCGCGCCGGCAGCACAACGCAGAATCTTTTTATGATTCTGAAATTGATCGCGATTGCGGCGCTCGTTGCGTTCGGACTGACGCTGGCGCGCGCTCCGGAAAGCGCGAACGAAACACTCGCGCCGACTTTGAGATCGACATGGTGGAACTCGGCAACGGCTTTCGGCGCTGCGCTTATTCCGGTGCAATTCGCTTATGGCGGATGGCAAACGGCGTGTTTCGTCGCCGGGGAAGTGCGGGAGCCGCGAAGAAATCTTCCGCGCGGACTGTTGCTCGGCGTGTTGGGTGTGATTCTGGTTTATCTCTCTGTGAATTTTGTTTGCGTGCACACCTTGGGCCCGCTGGGTTTGGCGCAAACGAAAACGCCGGCGTCAGCGGTGATGCGTTTGGCGCTGGGTGAGAAGGGCGCGCGCTTCATTGCTGCCGGAATTGCTGTTTCCACTCTGGGGTTTCTGAGTCAGAGCATGCTGACCGCCCCGCGCGTTTACTTCGCCATGGCCGAGGACGAACTATTTTTTAAAAGTCTGGCGAGATTGAATCGCGCGCGTGTGCCGGCACTCGCAATTATTTTGCAAGGTGCGTTGGCCATCCTCATCGCGCTCTGGGGCCGCTACGAACAGATTCTCAATTACGTCGTGTCGGTGGATGTAATTTTCTTCGCGCTCAGCGCAGCGTGTATCTTTGTCTTTCGACGGCGCGCACGACGGCACATGAACGACGAGATCGATCCGCCAATCCGCCAGTCGGACGGACTCGTCCCGCGGCGAGTTGGACGGATTCGTCCCGCGGCGAACATGTTCCGCGTTCCGGGTCATCCGTTCACCACGCTCTTTTTCATTCTCGCGTGTTGCGCCGTGGTCTTCAGCACCGTTCATCGCTATCCGCATAACAGCTTAATCGGTTTGGGCATTATGCTCACCGGCTTGCCGGCTTATTTGTTTTGGAGAATGCGAAGAGCCGCGGTTTCTTAGCTCCCGATGACTAACAAGCAATCAACCTTCATGCATTGGGCGAAGACGCGCCCGAAAGTGAAATACGATCTCGCGCTCAGCGGCATTCTTAATCTGCCTTTCGCCGAGCTTGGTGTGAAGCTCGACGATTTGG
>CATPCN010000224.1 GCA_955652855.1 uncultured Chthoniobacterales bacterium
AAGATTGACTTTGACGACGACCTGATCGCTATCCACGGCGACGTTGTTCGATCCCGGGACAATGAACTCGCTGCTCGTGAAGTGAAAATTGTTATCGCCGTAATCGGAGTGACGATATTCCAGATTCACGCTGACAAACTCAGTTAACGCCATGGCCACTCCGCCGTCGGCCGTCCAGCCCGCCATGACCTGGGAGTTCTCTCTCGCTAACGAGTTCGTCACGTTTCCTAAGAACCTCCCCCCCTTGCTGCGGCGCGATATCACCTCCCACAAAGAAAAAGTCAGTCGAAGCGATGTCTTGCGTGGAAACTGTCACGCCGGCGTAGGCCCCGCCGCCGAGGAGGTAGAAAAGAAACTGGTGCCAGGCATAGCCGAGGTGGTAAGACCGCTTTCGTTTTCAGAAAATCGATAATTCGCATGATTGGTTTCTTCCTTGGGGCGTATGATTTACAGAAACGCGTCGGATCGCCAAGCAGAAAATCGGGCGATTGCGTCCTTCCCTCGCCCAATCTAACGAACTGAGGCAAAGGGCCTTCCGCCAAACCCAGATCAAGCCAAAAAATCACGTTAGCGATTCCCGATGTGCAACGCGCGTTTGTCGACGGCGAGCGCCGCTTCTTTGACCGCCTCGCTCAAGGTCGGGTGCGCGTGAACGGTGCGCCCGAGATCTTCCGAGCTGCCGCCGAATTCCATCACTGAAACGCTCTCCGCGATTAATTCGGAAGCCGCGTGCGAAAGAATGTGCGCGCCGAGAATGCGATCGGTCTTGGCGTCGGCCACAAATTTGACGAGGCCTTCGAAATCCTCGTTGGCGAGTGCGCGGCCGTTGGCGCGGAATGGAAACTTGCCGATGCGCACGTCCATTCCTTTTTCCTTCGCGAAATCTTCCGTCACGCCCGCGCCGGCCAACTCCGGATTCGTGTAAATGATTCCGGGAATGACGTCGTAATTCACGTGACCGGATTTGCCGGCGAAGTTTTCCACGCAGGCGATTCCTTCTTCTTCGGCTTTGTGCGCGAGCATCGGGCCGGCCACGACGTCGCCGATCGCATAAATGCCTTCGATGTTGGTGCGAAAATTCTTGTCGATCTTAATTCGCTTTCGGTCGTCGAGCTCGATGCCGACTTTTTCCGCGCCAAGACCTTCGGAGAATGGGCGGCGCCCGACGGAGACGAGCACTTTGTCCGCGTCGAAGCTCAGCTCATTGTCGCCTTTTTTTGCAGTCGCGACTGCGCGGCCATTGTCGATCTTGACCGCGTTCACTTTGGTTTCGAGATGAAACGTCATCCCTTGCACCGTGAGCGCACGCTGCAGCAAATTTGAAACTTCAAGATCGAAACCGACGGCGATGCGCGGCAGAAATTCGAGCACGGTCACTTCCGAGCCGAGCCGACTCCAAACCGAACCGAGCTCGAGACCGATTGCGCCTGCGCCGATGACGAGAAACTTCTTCGGCGCCTCTGTGAAGCAAAGCGCTTCCGTGCTGCTCACGATCGTTTTGCCGTCGAACTTCGCGAATAGCAATTCGACCGGCGCGCTCCCGGTCGCGATCAAAATATTTTTGGTTTCGATTTCCTGCGTCTCACCGGCGGACGATTTCACCGAGACTTTTCCTGGGGCGGTGATCGTGCCCATTCCTTCAAACGTCGTCACCTTGTTGCCCTTCATCAGCGCGCGCACGCCGCCGGTCAGCGTTTTCACGACCTTGTCTTTGCGCTGCTGCATCTTGTTAAGATCGACATGCACGTTGTCGATCATGATCCCGTGCTTGGCGGCTTCCTTTTTCGCGAACATGAAGTGATCGCTCGAAGTGAGAAGCGCTTTGCTCGGTATGCAGCCGACGTTGAGACAGGTGCCCCCGAGCTCTTTGTCTTTTTCGATGATGGCCGTCTTCAAACCGAGCTGGCCCGCGCGAATCGCGGCGACGTATCCACCCGGTCCCGAGCCTATGATTACGACATCAAATTTTTCCATGATCTATTGTCGGGGCACTGAGGCCCTTCCCACATTTCAAAAATCGAGCGGCAATTTTTTTGAATCCTCGATGCACTCTTTCACTTTGATGAGGAACGTGACCGCTTCCTTTCCATCGACCGCGCGATGGTCGTAACTGAGCGCGAGATACATCATCGGGCGTGCTTCCACTTTCCCGTCCACCACGATCGGGCGCGGCATGATTTTGTGCATGCCGAGAATTCCGCTTTGCGGCGGGTTCAAAATCGGCGTGCTCAGAAGCGAACCGTAGACGCCGCCGTTTGAAATCGTGAACGTGCCGCCTTGTAAATCTTCGATCTTCAATTTTCCTTCGCGCGCTTTCGTCGCGTAATCGACGATGTCGCGTTCGAGATCAGCGAAACTTTTTTTGTCCGCATCGCGCACGATGGGAACAACCAGACCGCGCTCGGTTCCGACGGCCACGCCGATGTCGTAGAAGTTGTTCTGAATAAAATCTTCGTCCTCGATGCGGCCGTTGATCGACGGCACCGCTTTCAAAGCTTCGACCGAAGCTTTGATAAAGAACGACATGAAGCCGAGTTTGAATCCGTTCTTTTTCGTGAACTCTTCCTGCGATTTAGCGCGCAAATCTTGAACAGCGCTCATATCGCATTCGTTGAACGTGGTGAGAATCGCGGCCGTTTGCTGCGCCATGACGAGCTGCGCGGCGATCTTGCGACGAAGCGGCGACATCTTTTTGCGAACGAAGCGCCCGTCCGCCGATTGTCGATCTTCTGTAGGGGAAGCCGCTGGCTTCCCTGGGACGCTAACAGCGTCCGCTACAGGTTTTCGATTTTGCGCCGCGGCAAGCGCGTCGCCTTTGGTTAAACGTCCGCCCTTGCCGGTCCCGCCGACGCCGGCAAGATCGACATGTTCTTCTTCAACAATACGCCGCACCGCCGGCGAAAGCGGCGCGCTACTTGTCGATTTTTCTTTGGCGGGCGCAGCGGTTTTTGTTTCCGCTTTCTCCGGCGCGTTTTTTTTCTCCACCGAATCGCTTTGCGCGGGCGCAGATTTTGAATCGTCAATCGTGGCGACGACTTCGCCGATCTTCACTTCTTGACCTTCCGGGACGCTGGTCTCGAGCAAGCCCGATTTTTCCGCCACGATCTCCGTGGAAACTTTGTCGGTTTCGAGAGTGAAGAGCGCGTCGCCGGCGTTCACGAAGTCGCCGGATTTTTTGTGCCAGACGGAAACAACACCGCTAGTGATCGATTCGCCGACCGCGGGAATTTTTACTTCGATGCTCATTGACGCGCTAACAGTAAACGCAATTTTGCATCGTGGTCGAACAAGTTTCGCACACGCGCGCGCGATCTAGATCGACATATTACGCTGGTGTAGCTTGTGAGATCCCTCGCTCCGCTCGGGATGACAGCTCAGGCTGAAAACGCTTCGGCAACGAGCGCGGCCTGCTCGCGTTTGTGAATGGCGAGCGCGCCGACTGCCGGGCTGGCGCTGGCGTTGCGTCCGGCGTAAGCGATCTCGCGCTTTAACATGCGGCGCAAACGCGGCTCCATGAATGTCCATGCGCCCATGTTCTGCGATTCTTCCTGGCACCACACGAGTTTCGCCGTTTTTGGAAACGGTTTCACCATCGCTTTGAGTTTCGTTTCGGCGAGCGGATAAAGTTGCTCGACGCGAATGATGGCCGCCTTGTCGATCTTCTGCTCGTCGCGATATCTCAAGAGATCGTAATAAACTTTGCCCGAGCAAAAGATCACCCGCTTGATCTTGTTCGCCGCTCCGACTTTGGGCGCGCCGAGAATTTCTTCGAACCGTCCTTGCAAAAATTCTTCCGCGCGTGAAGAGGCGAACTCGGCACGCAATAAACTTTTCGGCGTCATAATAATGAGCGGCTTGACGAAGTTGCGTTTCATCTGGCGCCGCAAGACGTGAAAGTACTGCGCCGAAGTCGTGAGGTTGCAGACCTGAATGTTGTCCTCGGCGCACAATTGCAGGAATCGCTCGAGTCGCCCGCTGGAATGTTCCGGCCCCTGCCCTTCGTAACCGTGCGGCAAAAGCAAAACGATGCCGCTGGGCCGTTGCCATTTTGATTCCGCCGAAACGATGAATTGATCGATGATTGTCTGCGCGCCATTCGAAAAATCGCCGAACTGCGCTTCCCACAGGCAGAGCATGTTCGGATAGTCGAGCGAGTACCCGTAATCGAACCCGAGCACGGCGGCTTCGGAGAGCAGACTGTTGTAAATGCAAATGCGCGCCTGCTTTTCGGCCAGATGCATCAGCGGAACGTATGGCTCGGCCGTTTTGCCATCGTAAAGAATCGAGTGCCGCGTGCTGAAAG
>CATPCN010000225.1 GCA_955652855.1 uncultured Chthoniobacterales bacterium
CTTTGGTACGGACCGGCACTTCCTGCTCAACAGATTTTTTCTTTTTGTCAGCTTTCACGATGAACCACCACAGACCTTTCCGCCAGCCTTGCTTCGCTGGTGTTCGCTTTCGCGCTTTCCATCACACCATTTCCAACGCCCGGCCGGACTTCCAACTGCACCAAGTCGGTTGGGTATATACCGGTGTAGCAAGCGGTGCAAAATTTTCCTTCGGTGTCGTTGACCGCTGCTTTTAGACCCTCAAGGGAAATGTAGCCAAGAGAATCGGCGCCGAGAAATTTACGAATTTCTTCCGGGGAATTGGAGGAGGCAATCAACTCTTCGCGTGTGGGCGTATCCACGCCGTAATAACAAGGCGAAATGGTGGGCGGGCAAGAGATGCGCACGTGCACTTCCTTGGCGCCCGCTTCGCGCACCATGCGCACGATTTTTTTGCTGGTAGTGCCGCGCACCAAGGAGTCATCGACCAGGACCACGCGCTTTCCTTCGATAAGGCCGCGCACCGGGTTCAGTTTAAGCTTTACGCCAAAATTTCTGATGGCTTGTGAAGGCTCTAGGAAGGTGCGGCCGATGTAATGATTGCGAATCAAGCCCATGCGAAATGGAATTTTTGATTCCAGGGCGAAACCCACCGCCGCGGGTACGCCCGAGTCGGGCACCGGCACCACAATATCGGCGTTGACGGGATGCTCTTGCGCGAGGCGGCGTCCCAAAGCTTCGCGGCTTTCATTGACGGAGCGCCCAAAGACGATGCTATCGGGCCGGGAAAAATAGACGTGCTCGAAGATGCACTGTTGTTGCTGTTTTTTCGGCGCAAAACGAATGGATTCGATTCCGGCCTTTGATATGCGCACCATCTCGCCGGGTTCAACTTCACGCACATATTGGGCATTGAGAAGGTCGAACGCGCAAGTTTCCGAAGCAGCCATCCAAACTTCGCCGCACTCGGCGGTAGCAGGCAGCTTGCCCAGCACCAGCGGACGAAAGCCGCGAGGGTCGCGCACCGCGAACATTTCATCAAGGGTTAAGACGAGTAAGGAGTAGGCCCCTTCGAGTTGATTCAGAGCGTCGCCCAAGGCTCCCGAAAGGTTACGAGCTTGGGAGCGCGCGATTAAATGAACGATCACTTCGGTGTCACTATTGGATTGGAAAATAGATCCACGATGTTCGAGCTTGCGACGCCACTCGAGAGCGTTGGTTAAATTTCCATTGTGGCCGAGCGCTACTTTGCCCTTGTTGCAATCGATCATGATGGGCTGAGCATTGAGCAGCGCTTTGTCCCCGGCGGTGGAGTAGCGGGTGTGGCCGATGGCCGCGGCACCGGGAAGACCGGCCAAAACGGACGGCTGAAAAATCTCCTCGACCTCGCCCATGGCGCGGTGCAGATACAAATCCGAGCCATCGCTGGAAACCATTCCGGCGGATTCCTGGCCGCGGTGTTGCAGCGCGTACAAACCGAGATAGGTCAAGTTGGAAGCTTCAGGATGACCGAATACACCGAACACACCACACTCGTCGTGAAAACGGTCGTCGGCGAATGCAAGTTTTTGCGTCATTTGAGATTGAGGGTGCGCTCTAGAGAAAAGGCCCAAGCATCGCGAAAAGCTTCCACGGAGCCGTCGATTACCGCGCGTCCATTATATTCGATGCGGAATAGGACGTCGCGGGTAACTTTGCCGATTTCGCGCAGGTCCAACTGGTGGTGCCTCGCAAGTTCGTGAACGGTGGAAAGCATGGCAGGTTTCACGGAAAGAACCGCGCGTGCACCGCGTTCGCCGAAAAGGCACGCTTCAGCGGCGACATCTTCTTCCAAGTTAACGCGAGCTCCGAGGGCTGGCGCGGAAGCGAAGCAGGATTCCGCCAAGGTCACGGCAATTCCGCCGTCGCTCACGTCGTGTGCGGATTGCAGCACGCCCGCAGTGGCCATGGCAACTAAGCAGTCCTGAAGGCGCTTTTCCGCTTCGAGGTTGATCGCCGGCGGATCGCCAGCGACAATTTCCGAAATGGTTTTGGAGTACTCGCTGGAGGAAAATTCACGTTGCGCGTCGGGCAGCGGTAAGGTTCGCCGGGATTCGCCGCCCGCGGATGGGGCGAGACCATCGAGCAGCAGGATAACGTCGTCATCGTTGCAAAAAGCAATCTTCAAAAGGTGAGCGGAATCGTCGAGGACCCCCAAAATCCCCATCACTGGCGTGGGATAGATCGATTGGCCGAGCGTCTCGTTGTAGAAGCTCACGTTTCCGCCGGTAATGGGAGTGTTCAAGGCGTTACAGGCAACCGTCACACCGTCAATGACTTCGCTGAATTGCCACATTACATCGGGTTTTTCCGGACTTCCGAAGTTTAGGCAATTGGTGGCGGCGATGGGGCGGGCGCCGCAGCAGGCTACGTTCCGCGCCGCTTCGGCGACCGCGTGCATCGCGCCCAAGCGGGGATTCAATTGGCACCAGCGGCCGTTGCCGTCCGTGGCGAGTGCCAGGGCGCGAGGCGTGCCTTTGATGCGCACCACCGCGGCGTCGCTCGCGCCGGGGCCAGCCAAGGTGTTGGTTCGCACCATGGTGTCGTACTGCGTGGTGATC
>CATPCN010000226.1 GCA_955652855.1 uncultured Chthoniobacterales bacterium
AGCAGCGAATCACATTCGAGGAAATGCTCCCACATATCTGTTCCGGTGGTGTTTATCTTTGTGAAGATATCCATGGCGCTAATAATGAGTTCGCAGCATACGTCCAAGGACTTGCAAACGGACTGAATTCTGCAACTCCGGCCGAAATGCCGAAAGATACCGCTGGTGCCGCGTTCTCTGTAACTAGTGCGGTGTAACAGATGAAAGTGAACGGATTAACGGATTCTCTTAGTAACATTGCGATAAGTCCATTTGAAGGGCAATGCTGCTTTGTTGTAATGGCGGATGTAACGCATGATCTTCCGTGAGAGGTCCGTTTTAGAGGTGAAGATGCCGCGTGCGATCAGGTCGCGCTGGATTTTGGAGAACCAGATTTCAACCTGATTGAGCCAGGAGGAATAGGTCGGAGTGTAATGAAGATGCACATTGGTGTGGCCGCTTAGGAAGGCAGTGACGGCTTTAGTTTTGTGAGCCGAAAGATTGTCAGCGATAATATGGATTTGCTTGCCCGGGACCACGGTTGCCACCAGCTCATCCAAAAAGGAGACGAACTCGGCACTTGTATGGCGGCTAGCGGTTTTGCCGAGCACTTCTCCGTTGGCGGTGTTCAAGGCTGCGTAGAGAGAAAGGGTACCGTGGCGGAAGTATTCAAATCCATGGCGTTCGGCTCGTCCCGGAGAAAGCGGCAGGACCGGATCGAGCCGGTCCAGAGCTTGGATGGCACTTTTTTCATCCACGCAGAAGACAGCGGCATGAGCGGGAGGCCTCAGATAGAGGCCAATGATGTCGGCGGCCTTCTTTTCAAACTTGGGATCGTCACTCTTCATGTAATGACGCCGCCGGTGGGGTTGCAGTCCCGCTCGAGCCCAAACTCTCGACACTCGCATGTGGTTGACTCCCAATTGTGCGGCCAGTTTGCGACTGCTCCAATGCGTGGAAGCGTCAGTGGGCTTGCGATGCAGTGTCCAATCGATGATACGAGCGTCAATCTGCTCACTGCCGAAATCGCTCATGCGTCCCCGGTGTCGGCTCCAGAGACCAGTGAGCCGCTCGGAGAGAAATCGATCACGCCACAAACGGACCGTGTTAATACTGCATCGTTCGCTGCGGCTAATTTCGCGAAGACTAAGAGAAGCACGGGTCATTTTCAAAATGAGGTTCGCTCGACGCACATCTTCATTTCGCGCGCTTCGGCTGCGACTCATGCACCTAAGTGCCCAGCGTTCAGGAGGACTAAGAATAATACGTTCTGTCATGTAGGCGCTATAACACACCTGGATCAGAACTCAATGTTACATTGCACTAGGCCAGGAATAGCTCCACTGGGTGTAGGCCGAAAAGAAATACCACAAAGCGCCCAACGCCGCTGCAACGCTAGAGCGGGTGAGTAACAGAAGCAAGCTGAAGGTGCCGGTGAGTAAGAGCAATCCCTTGGTTTGCCAGTAGCAGGCATAAGCTGCGGCGGGAGGCAGGCAGTGAAAGACCCAAAACTGCGGCCGAAACCACTCTGTCCAATGACGCGTTGGGACATTAGCGAACAACGCCGCTTTGTCCGGGCCGGACAAAGATGAATCAGCTGCGAGACGATCGCGGCGCAGAATCTGGTTTAGGATTGTGGGAGTATGAAAGTTCCACTCATCAATTCGGACACCTTTTGGTTTGCCTAGTAACGGTTGATGCTTCACCGTACTGTAAGGGTACATCGACCCAAAGATGCTGATCGAGGAGCCGTGGAGGCCAGCAATGGCCAAGGTAGCGAATACTAAGAAGCAGAGCGAGTAATACCAGAGAGCTATTCGGTCCAAAGGCAAGACGGCGGACAGTGCGAAACGCTGCGAGCAGGCGGTAAAGGTTCTGGCGATCCAAATAAGTAATCGTGACGCGCTCGGCCACGATCCGCGAATTCGAACGTGGGTCATTGCATGTCTGCGCCGCTGCCTGGGACTTTCAGGTAGACCATATTCTCGCTCCGCTGAAGTGGGTGGCTCGAACTATGTGCTTCGTCGTAATCTATTGCGTCCCGGGTCTCGTAGAACATCTGAAGATGTTAGCGTGGGGTGATCGTCACGTCGCGCTGGGGTGAGGCGGCAGGATCGGGGGGATGTTCCGTCCGTTTGTAATCACCAGCACTGAAGTACTTTTCCAGCCAGACGTAGAGGCAAATGAAAAGATAGCGGCTGCCCATCTCTTTAATCTTCAGCTTTGGCGTGCCGGTGCGCCGATTGCGCCAGGTGATGGGGAGCGTGGTCCAACTAAACCCGCGCACGATCGCCTTGAGCGGTATCTCTACCGTGATGTTGAAATGCGGCGCGATGAGAGGGCGGCATCCTTCGATCACGCCCTTGCGATAGGCCTTAAAGGCGTTGGTCGTGTCGTTAAGTTTGATGCGGAACAGGACTTTCAGGAAAAGATTCGCGAGACGATTTAGGAACAATTTGAGTTTTGGGTAATCGATCACACCTCCGCCTTTGACGAACCGGCTGCCGAAGACGCAATCGTAACCGTCGTTCAATGTATTCCAGTAACGCACCACATCGCGGCAATCGTCGGATTCATCCGCCATCATAATGACGACGGCATCGCCCTTCATCTGATCGAGACCCCAGCTCACTGCCCGTCCAAATCCGTTTGGCCCCGGATTCTGGGTCGGGGACAAAGTGGTAATCCTCGTGCGCAAATTCTCGAGAATCTCCCAGGTGCGATCGGTGCTCCCGTCATCCACCACGACGATCTCGTGCGGGACGTCATTCAGACGCAGCTCGATGTGAAGGTGCTCGACCGTAGCGGCGATGCATCCTTCTTCGTCGCGCGCTGGGATTACAATCGAGAGAAGTCTCAGCCCGGTTTCACTGAGAACTTCGGCACTCATAGC
>CATPCN010000227.1 GCA_955652855.1 uncultured Chthoniobacterales bacterium
CAGTCGTTGCTCGTCGCGAATCGGTTTACCGTCCGTGTCGAAATACTCGAAGTCGTCGCCTTTCGCCTTGCGCGTGTAGCCCGGCTGATCGTCGTTGACGTAACGCAAGCCGGCTTCCTCCGCGGCCGCCATCGGGCCGGTGACGATCTTTAGATCGACATGTTTTTTTTTCGGCATTTGCGAAATCAAAAAACAAAGAGCGCTGTCATCCTGAGCGGAGCGAATGGAGCCGGCGGGAGCCGAGCGACATAGACGGGCCGGCCGAGAGGCCGAGTAAGCGGGAGCGAACGAGTCAAGGATCTCACGGGCGGTGGTGACCTTTTGAGAGATCCCTCGCTTTGCTCGGGATGACAAGGCAGTGCGCGCGAAACGACAAAACCTACGAGCCGTAGCTTTTCGTGAATTTCTTTTTCGATTCGCCTTCGGACGTAGACGGCGGAGCAATTGGTTCGCTTTTCTTTTCTTCGGAAGCCGGAGAAGCGGCCGGCTCTTCTGTTTTCGCCGCGACTGGCTGCGCGCCGCCTTTGCCGACTTGCTGCGATACTTCCACGAACACCATCTGCAAATTCGAAATGGCGTTGCGCAGCACGGTGCTTTCTTCGTTCGTGAGATTGCCGCGCGTCTTTTCCTGAATCATGGCGAGCTGATCGATGAACATTTTGGCAAGATCGATATTCACTTCGCCCTGGCCGGTCTGCGGATTTGGAATTTGGCCGAGAAAAAGCGCGGCGTTCTGTGCGTGCATCATGACAAACTCGATGAAACGCTGTGAAAGCTCTCCGACCTGTTCGCTCTTCTGATGTTCAGCCATGTTCTATTTCTGTTTCGACGCTGTCTGCTGCTGCGGCGGCGCCACGGTCGCAATCACGTAAGGTTGATCGAGAAAATATTTTGCGGTCACGCGCTTCGTGTCGTCGAGCGCAATCGCGTTGACGTCGTGTTCGAGCGATTTGTAATGATCGAAACCGAGGCCGTAAAGTTCATCGAGCGCGGTCGCGTAAGCAAACGAGTCATTGCTTTGATTGGCAATCTGTTGTTGGCCGATCAACTTCTTTTTGGCGCGCGCGAGCTCTTCAGTCGTTAGGCCTTCGCTGGCCAGTTTGTGAATTTCATCGAGCAAGGCGGTTTTCACAGGCTCAATCTTTTGCGGATCGGTCCCGAGATAAAACGCGAAAATGCCGGGCACAAGTCCCGGCCCGTTCATCGCTCCGACGTAGTAAGCCAATCCCATTTGCTCGCGAATGCGCACAAAAAAGCGCGAGCCGAGATCGCTGCTCGCTTCGTCGATCAAATCGAGCGTGTAACGGTCCGGGCTAAAAAGATCGCCGCCGCGATAACCGACCATGATCACGCCTTGCGCCTTCTGCTTTTGCCTCGCGACCTCAACCGTTTTGCTGAACGGCTCCGGAATCGGCGCTTTCGTCAGGGCGAGCTCACCCGGCTTCATCGCGCCGAGCGTTTTCTCGAGAAGTTGTTTCACTTCAGCGGCCTTCACATTTCCGAAAACAGAAAGGACGCAATTTTTTGCCACGACGTAGCGATCGCGAAAATCGAACAGATTTTTCTGCGTAAGTTTCGCGACCGATTCCGGCGAACCTTTGCCACGCAGCGCATACGGATGCTGGCGGAACAACGCTTCGCGCAAAATATTTCGCGCCACGGTCGTGAGCTGCTCGTCCTCTTCCTTAATCCCGGCGAGCTGAATTTCCTTTTCGCGCGCGACCGCCTTTTCCGGCATGGTAGCGTTGAGCAAAACGTCGGCGAGCAAATCCGCGCCGAGTTTGAGATCGGGCTGCGTCACATCGAGAGAAACGCTGAAACTGTTGTTGCCCGCTTCCGTGCCGATGCTACCGCCGACCGCTTCGATCGTATCGGCAATTTGCTCCGCCGTACGCGTTTTCGTGCCTTTCGGCAACATCTTCGCCGTCAGCGAAGTGATGCCGTTCGTCTGCGGCGTTTCCGCCAAAAGTCCGCCGCGAAAAGTTGCCACCATCGAGACGAGCGGCAGCCGCGCATCTTCGCGCACCAGGATTCGCAATCCGTTGGAAAGCTCGATCTTTTGAATTTCACCGGCCGAAATCGGTTTCGCGCCTTCACCTTTCGCCGCGAGCGAGCCCTTCGGATTCAACGAAACAATCGTCAGGTTATCGTTCACCAAATATTTACCGGCGACGCGCCGAACGTCATCGAGCGTCACTTTCTGCACAGCATCGAGATAGTCGCGCGAGAAGTTTAGATTGCGGGTCAAAAACCAATTCGAGCCGATGTCGGAAGCCTGGCCACGCATGGTGGTGAGCGCGCCGAGATGATGACTGAGCATGATCTTTTTCGCTTTCCTCAATTCGGCGGCAGTGACGCCGGCGTGTTTGATCTCATCGATGATTTGCAAAACGAGCGCTTCCGTCGCGTCGCGCTTGCCTGAATCGACAGTCGCGTCAATTCCAAGCATGCCGGGATCGCCCGGCGTGTAGGAAAAAGCCGACACGCCGAAAGCAAGTCCCGCTTCTTCACGCACTCGCCGATACAAACGCGAACTGCGGCCATCGCCCAGAATCGTCGAGAGCAAATCGAGCGCCGGAACATCCGGATGCGTGATCTCAGGAATGTGCCAGGCGAGCGAAAGCCGGGTTAATTCGGTCGCGAATTCCTCATGCGTTTCACGACGTCCGAGTTGCGTTGGTTCCGCCGGAATGAAAACCGGCTTGAGCGATTGCTCCGGATAATCTTTGAAGTTAGCGGTGAGTTGCTCGCGCACTTTTTTTGCATCGACATCGCCCACCACGATGAAAGTGAGATTGTTCGGAACGTAACGCGATTTGTAATACTCCATCACGTCCGCTTGCGTGAGTTGATTGTAAATTTCCATCTGACCGATCACCGGCAGCCGATACGGATGACGCTGATAGGCCGTCGCAAAAAGAAGTTGGCCCGCCATGCGATCGGGATCATCGAAGCCCATGGCGAACTCGCGCCGGATCACTTCCTGTTCCTTCGTGTATTCGTCCGGCGGAAGCGTCGAATTCATCATCGCATCGGACAAAATATCGAGCGCGACATTTACGCCGTCCTTCGGCACGTCGATCCAAAAAACCGTGCGATCGAACGATGTGTAAGCGTTAATGTAACCGCCCACATCCTGGATCGATTGCGCGATCGCATTCGCCGGTCGCGTCTTCGTTCCTTTGAAAAGCATGTGCTCGAGAATGTGCGAAAGCCCGGCGCCGAGATGTCGATCTTCTTCGATACTCCCCGTGCTGCACCACGCCTGCACGCTCGCCACCGGCGCACTGTGATCTTCCTGCACGATCACGGTCAATCCATCGGGCAGAATAAATTTTTGCGCGGTGTTTGGTGGAAACGTGAGGAGCTTCTGCTGCTCCGGCGGAGCGGCTTTTAAGGATGCGGTGCTCAACATAATTGCGGCCAGAAGCGCCGAACCCGGCGCGAATTGGCTCATAAAGTCTTTGGCGCAGGCAAACCGGGCGGGAATTTTTTTACGATTGGCGCTTGCGGCGCGAACGGTTTCACAAACGCTTCTTCAAAGTCGTAAACATCTTTGAAGTCGTCGATCGAATC
>CATPCN010000228.1 GCA_955652855.1 uncultured Chthoniobacterales bacterium
CTCGTATGCCCATGCTAAGACCACCGCAATCGGAAACCCGATGGCGAGCGCAGCAATCAATACCTTCATCGTCCAGGAAGGCGCCTCGAACGTCGGCAGAATTATCGACGCCGCCTGAATCAAGAGCCACGACACGACCGCGTATGCGACCGCGACTTTGTAAACGTTACGCCGCTTCAGCTCACCGAAGAAGTTGTCGATCTTCATTTATTCTGCGTGAGAATTTTTTGCACCAATGCTTCGAACCGCGGCTGACCGCGGAGATCGTCCAGCATGGGATCTACTTTGATGAGGTAGATGTCGTTGCCGGCGCCTTCGCGATAGGCCCGTTCCATTGCATCGATCGCGCGATCCTTGTCCCCCAAAGCAATGAACATGAGCGCAAAACTATAGGCGGAGACGTAGCGCGATTTCGCCTCTTCGGTCAGACGCGCCAGGATTTTCTGCGCCTCGTCCTTTTGTCCGTTACGAGCACAGGCTTGACCGAGGAAAGCGAGCGCCCCTGGATCGTCATCCAGCTCAACCGACTTTCGGTAAGCAGCGATTGCTTCAGGGAGTTGCCGTTTTAGTTGGAGTGCCTGTCCGAGATTGTAGTAGGCAAGATAAGCCTTGGAATCGATTTCGAGCGTCTTGCGAATCTGTGCGATCGCTTCATCGTAGCGACGCGCATTGAAATAGACCCAACTAAGATCGGCATTGTCGATCATCGAAAGCGGGTCCAGTTCGACCGCGCGTTTTCCCTCCGCAATGGCGCGATCAAAACGCCCCAGCGCCATCAGGGGTCCGCTAGAGAACCAATGATGCGCCATCGCGTAATTCGGATTTAACTGAATCGCACGCTCGAATTCGCCGATCGCCCGGTCAAATTCGAAGTCGTTACCACTGAGTGTCCATCCGAAGGAGGCGTGTGCTTCGGCCAGCATATTGTCGAGTTCGAGGGCTTTTTTCGTCGCAGCCTTCGCTTGTGGGAGAGAATCCTCAGGAGAAGCAGCCCCATAAGCGGAAAGGAGCGCATACGAATCGGCCAAGCCGACATAGGCAAGAGCATAATTAGGATCCTTGGCGATTGCGGCGTTGAAATACTCGATGCCTTTGCGGAAGTCCGCGCCGGTTCGCTTGTTCCAAAAAAATCTGCCCTTGAGGTAAAGCTCATACGCTTCCTTGTTCGCCGTAGGAGTTTTTGTGATGGCCGTTAATTCCGAACCGGTCAGCTTCGCTTGCAATGTGTCGGCAATAGCTTTCGCGATGTCGCTCTCCACCGCGAAAATGTCCGTCAGCTTTCGATCGTAAATGTCGGCCCACAGATGCGCGTCCGTCATGGCATTAATGAGCTGCACATTCACGCGCACCTGATCGTTGGACTTCTGGACACTTCCCTCCAAAATGTTGGTCACGCCAAGTTGCTTCGCGATTTGCGGCAGATTATCGGGCGCGCTCTTGAATCGCTGAGTCGATGTACGCGAGATCACTTTTAAATCCGCCACTTTCGCTAGCCGCGTGAGGATTTCGTCCTGAATTCCCTCAGCGAAATAGGCGTTTCCCTTTTCTTCACTGAGATTGTCGAAGGGCAGCACGGCGATCGATTTCGTCGGCAATTCCGGAATGACATTCTGTTTCGCAGCGCTGTTCCGGCCGGTGAACCGTTCCATGGCAAATAGTCCAATGGTGATCGCGCCGGCGATGATCACCACATAAATCCACGCCTGCTTCGGAGATCGCGTTGGCTGCTGCTCGGCGTCCGCTACCCCGGTACGCCTCAATCCATGCGGCGTCATCTCGAAGGCCCACGCGATGACGAGCGCTATCGGAAAGCCGAGCACGACGAGCATCACGAGCGTTTGAACCACCCATTCCGGCGCGTGAAAGGTTGGCAGTACCGTGGAGCTAATTTGAATGACGAGCCAGCCGACAATCGCGTAAGCGACGGCAACCTTGTAAACATTGCGCCGCTTTAGTTCACCGAAGAAGTTTTTTGGATTCACTCTGCGCGCTTTGGGCGAAATGCCCGTCACGGTCGCACTCTACCTTATGCGCGTGACTTGAAAAGCATGTACGGATCGAGGCGGTAGGGGCCGCATCATTGAAGCAGTGCCTAATCGGAGACATCTGATTCCGCATCAGTTTCTCCAGATTAACGCCGCGGTCGAAAATCGCGCGGAAATTACATCACGCTACGCATTTAGCTGCAGACTTCCGATTCGAAGCCAGTTTTCGCGACGCCCGCACGAATCCGTCCGTCAACAGCAAAACGACCCTGTTTTCGAACGGGTCCATTTCATTTTTTAAAAGTCTGAATTGCTTGATCCAAAAACGACACCTTCGCTCTCATTAGCTTAAGTCGTCCTAACTGATCTCTGATCATTCCAAGGTGGCGTATCGATGTCTATCTCTCGTTTCACAGACTGATGCAGATAGAACTTCCGCGTTGTGCAGCGAACGGGTATGAGTAGTTTTCGTTCCTTCGCGTGCAAATGCTAACACAACCTGTAATTTTATGCTACCGAATCTGCTACCGATTTTTGCAGCACGAAAATACACGTTCAAACAGCATTAGCCAGGTAAAATCGTTTTTGCACCGTTAGCTCAATTGGCAGAGCAAGTGACTCTTAATCACTGGGTTGTTGGTTCGATTCCAACACGGTGCACGAAACCGGAGTTGCGGCTTCCGGTTATTGCATTGAACCTGCTCTGCTTGAGAGAAACGCCATGAAAGTAGTCATTCTGTGCGGCGGCAAAGGAACGCGGCTTCGCGAAGAAACGGAGTTCCGCCCCAAACCGATGGTCCCGATCGGCGGCCGGCCAATGCTTTGGCACATTATGAAGCTCTACGCGCACTTCGGGCATCGGGAGTTCATTTTGTGTCTCGGGTACAAAGCGGACATGATCCGGGAATATTTTCGCAACTACCTCTGGAACACTTGCGACGCCACTCTTCAGCTCGGGCGCGCGCCGCGGGTGCGCTTTCACAATCGCCATGTGGAAGAAGATTGGAGCGTCACGCTCGCGAACACTGGCGACGAAACGCTCACCGGTTATCGCATTAAAGCGATCCAAAAATATGTCGATCCTGGCGAAACGTTTTTGCTCACCTACGGCGACGGTGTCGCTAACATCGACATAAACGAAAGTGTTCGCTGCCACAAGAAGGCGGGAAAAGTTTGCACGATTTCAGCCGTGCATCCGGCTGGCCGCTTCGGCGCGCTTATGATCGATGCGAAGGGGCACATTCGGACGTTCAGCGAAAAGCCGCGCTTCGAAAACGCCTACATCAACGGCGGATTCATGGTCTGCGATTACAAAATCTTCGATTACATCCCGAAAGATCCCGCGATCATGTTTGAACAAAAACCGATTGCCGATCTGGTGCGCGACGGTGAACTCAATTCCTACAAGCACGAAGATTTCTGGCAATCGATGGACACCTATCAGGAAACACAAACACTGAACCGGCTCTGGGTCGAAAGAAAAGCGCCGTGGAAACTTTGGTCGGAGACGCCGAGCGCAGAAACTTCGCCCACTAGGAAAAAGAAACTGTTGAAGCGCGCTTGAAATGTCTGACGCCGCGCCGAGCAAATCTGCCGTTTTCGGAAACGTTTACTCTGGGAAAAAAGTCTTTGTCACCGGACACACCGGCTTCAAAGGCGCGTGGCTCAGCGAATGGTTGTTGCTTCTCGGCGCGCAGGTGACCGGTTACTCGATTGATGCGCTGGAGCCTTCGCTCTTCGCGCAGACGAAGCTCGCGAAACGCCTCAAAGATGTCCGCGGCGATGTGCGTGATTTGCCGCGCGTTTGCGAACTTATTGGCGAGCTTAAGCCCGATTTTATTTTTCATCTCGCTGCGCAACCGCTCGTGCGCCAGTCGTATGTCGATCCTGTCGGCACATTCACGACCAACGTGACTGGTTCGGTCAACGTGATGGAAGCGGCGCGACTTTCTTCGCATCGTTGCGCCGTCGTCATGGTCACGACCGACAAATGTTACGAGAACCGCGAGTCGCAGCAAGCCTACAGCGAAGACGACCCGCTTGGCGGACACGATCCATACAGCGCGAGCAAAGCGGCGGCGGAAATTGCGATCGATTCATATCGAAAATCTTTTTTCTCCGGCGACGATCGACGTGTCGCGCTGGCCAGTGCGCGCGCCGGAAATGTGATCGGCGGCGGTGATTGGGCGGACGATCGCCTTGTGCCGGATTCCATTCGCGCGTTGCAACGCGGCGAAAAAATTCCGGTGCGAAACAAAAGTGCGACGCGCCCATGGCAACATGTGCTCGATCCGCTTAGCGGTTATCTCACGCTCGGCGCAGCCTTGTGGAAAATTGTCGATCTAAAAAATGAAAAGCGCGATCGTGGAGAAGTTTGTTCCGCTTTCAATCTCGGTCCCGATCCCGCCGCCAATCGCGCGGTCAGCGATGTGGTCGACGAAGTTCTTAAACATTGGCCGGGCGAATGGGTCGACAAATCCGATGCGAACGAACCGCACGAAGCCGGCTTACTCAATTTAAAAATCGACAAGGCGGCGCGCGTTCTTGGCTGGCGTCCGGCTTGGAATTTTGAGAAGGCAGTCGCGCAAACGGTGCATTGGTACCGCGAAGCCAATTCAAACAAAAATGTCGATCCAAAAACTTTGACGCACCATCAGATCGGGCAATACACGCGTGACGCGGCGAAGCTTGGACTGGACTGGGCAACAAAATGAAAACGCCCGAAGAACTGAAAGCCGAAATCCTGCGATTGACGAGAAAGTATTCGAAGCGCGTTCATCGCGCACAGCGCCCACCTCAGGATCGCGACGTGAAATTTGTTCCCGGTGAAACGGTTGTGCCGTACGCGGGTCGCGTTTTCACCGAGGACGAAGTCGAGGCCGGCGTTTCGAGCATGCTCGACTTTTGGCTCACCCTCGGAAAAGAAGGCGAAGAGTTCGAGAGACGGCTCGCGGAATTTCTCGGCGTGAAAAAATGTGTCCTGACGAATTCCGGTTCATCTGCAAATCTCGTCGCGTTCAGTTCGCTCACCAGCCAGAAACTTCCAGACGAAGAACGAATCAAAGCGGGCGATGAAGTGATCACATGCGCCGCCGGATTTCCCACAACGGTCGCGCCGATCATTCAGAACGGCGCCGTTGCCGTTTTTGTGGACAACGATCCGATCACCGGAAATATCGACACGCGATTTCTCGAGGAAGCGTTCGTCGAAGGAAAAACGAAAGCGGTCATGTGCGCGCACACCCTCGGCAATCCGTACAATCTCTCCGCCGTCACGGATTTTTGTGCGCGGCACGATCTCTGGTTGATCGAGGACAACTGCGACGCGCTTGGATCGACATACACGCGCAAGATCGACAATGAAAAACCGGAAACGAAATTGACCGGGACCTGGGGCGATCTTTCCACGCAATCATTTTATCCACCGCATCACCTCACGATGGGGGAGGGCGGGGCGGTCAACATCGTCCACCGTCCGCCGCTCAAGACCTACGCGGAAAGCTTTCGCGACTGGGGCCGCGACTGCTGGTGCGCTTCCGGCAAGGACAACACCTGCGGGAAACGCTTC
>CATPCN010000229.1 GCA_955652855.1 uncultured Chthoniobacterales bacterium
AACCACTCCTCTAAGAAAAGGCATGACTTTGCGGGATAAAGAGCGATTCGCGTCGCTTTCAGTTGTCATCGGTATCTGTCTTTTTCTAACGGCAATTACGTGGGTGGTTTTCGCACCGACACTTCACGCCGAGTTTATTAACTACGATGACCCGACCTACGTCTATCAAGAGCCAAAAGTAACGAGCGGCCTGAGCATTCAAGGAGTGATCTGGGCCTTTACCCATTTTCATTCTGAGAACTGGCATCCGCTCACGACGATCTCGCACATGCTCGATTGCCAGATATATGGGATCAATCCTGGCGGACATCATTTCACCAATGTTCTTCTTCACACTCTGGCGGTGATCCTGTTGTTCTTGGTTCTGCGGCAAATGACCGGCGCGATGTGGCGAAGCGCGTTTGTAGCAGCAGTTTTTGCCATTCACCCTCTTCGCGTTGAGTCGGTCGCTTGGGTTTCGGAGCGCAAAGATGTGCTAAGCGCGGTTTTTTTTATGCTGATTCTGAGCACTTACACTCGCTATGTGCGCACGCCATCTCTGAACCTTTATCTCTTGGTTGTTTTGCTTTTCGCTTTCGGACTGATGTCGAAACCTATGTTGGTGACCGTCCCGTTTGTCTTGTTGTTGCTCGACTATTGGCCTCTGCAGCGGATTGTCGATCTTGCCGCCTTGCGAAAGTTTGCGTTGGAAAAAATTCCATTGCTAGCGCTCGCCGCGACTTCTTGCGTTGTTACGCTTTTTGCCCAGAAGGAAACGGTCAGTTCTCTTGAAAAATTGCCTCTTCTGTGGCGGCTTAATAACGCCTGCGCCACTTATCTCATTTACATTTGGCAGATGATCTGGCCGGTGCGCCTCTTGCCGTTTTATTTTCACCCTGGAAGTCATTTGCCGGCTTGGAGTATCGCTATTTCGATCGCATTGTTGCTCGCTGTGACGGCGCTAGCATTCGCCGCGCGTCGCCGATGGCCTTATCTGCTTACCGGTTGGCTTTGGTATTTGGGAATGCTTGTCCCAGTGATCGGGCTTGTTCAAGTGAGCATGCAGGCTCGGGCAGATCGCTACACCTACTTGCCGCAGATTGGATTGTATCTGGTCGTTGCATGGGGAGTCGTCGATTTATTAGCGCGATCGCGCCATCGTCGATTAGTTCTAGGGGCTTGCGCAGCGATTGTGCTCGGGGCTTTGCTGCCTATGGCTCGCGCGCAAGTTTCTTACTGGCGCAACAGCGAATCGCTCTGGACCCATGCCCTGGCTCTAAATCCGCGCGATGGCTTGGCCGAGTTTAGTCTCGGCGACTCTTTTCTAAGTTGCGATCGCGTGGCCGAGGCGATTCCTCACCTGGAAAAGGCAATTTCGATGTTGCCTAAGTATGCTCCAGCACATTTCCAATTGGCGTTGGCTCTCGGCCTCGAAGGACAATTAGAGGCGGCTATCGATCAATATCGCAAGGTTCTCTCTTCGGGATCCGATACGCTAGCGGTCCGGTACAACCTTGCTAATGCTCTTCTGCAAAAGGGAGAGGTGCAGGAAGCGATTGCTCAATATCAAGCTGCATTGAAGATCCGTCCGGATGACGCGGATGCGCAAATCAACTTAGGCAACGCGTTGTTGGCGAATGGCCAGATCGCAGAAGCAATCACCTACTACGAAAACGCGTTGAAGCTTCAACCCGAAAAAGCAATCGCTCATTATAATTTGGCCGTCGCTTTTCACCGCCAAGATCGCTTGGCCGAAGCCATCGCTCATTATAGAAAAGCGCTCGCCATCGACCCGGGTTATCCTGATGTTCATTACAATTTGGGCCAGGCGCTGTTGCAAAATGGCGAGGCAGACGAAGCAAGGCGTCATTTGGAAATGAGCGAGACTCCCCAGAAGTGAGTAAAATAATTACCGCGAATTCCCGGTGGGGAGTTCTTGCTGCTTACATTTTTCTCGTCGCGCTCACGTGGTCGGTATTCGGCCAGACGCTCGGCCACGAATTCATAAACTACGACGACCCTTCCTACGTTTATGAGAATCCCCACGTCCGGGGAGGTGTGACAATGCAAGCGATAGCCTGGGCGTTTGCCCACAGCCATGGCCAGAACTGGCATCCCCTGACATCGATTTCGCACATTCTCGATTGTCAGGTCTACGGGTTGAAGGCGGGCGGGCATCATTTCACGAACGTGGTGCTGCACACCATCACCGTCATTCTGCTTTTTTTTGTCCTGCGGGAGGTGACGGGTACACTGTGGCGAAGTCTGTTTGTGGCGGCGGTCTTTGCGGTTCACCCGTTGCGCGTTGAGTCGGTAGCCTGGGTAGCGGAGCGCAAGGACGTGTTGAGCGGAGCGTTTTTTATGCTGGCTCTGTTGGCGTACGTGCGCTACGCGCGAAGTCCCGCGCGTGGTCGCTACATTATAATGTCGATCTTGTTCGCGCTTGGACTCTTGTCCAAGCCGATGCTGGTAACAGTGCCATTCGTCCTCTTGCTGCTTGACTACTGGCCCCTGCAACGCTTCGCCTATCTCACCCCGGTAAAATCGAAGATTACGTCTTCTCGTTGGTGGGATCGACAATCGGTCGCGCGGCGTCTGATTCTGGAAAAAATTCCGCTGCTCGGCCTCTCCGCTGCGTCATGCGCAGTTACTCTGCTGGTGCAGCATCAATTGATTGGCTCGACCGAGAGGCTGCCTCTTCCGTGGCGGGTCAATAATGCCGCGATGACTTACTTGGTCTATGTCCGGGACATGTTTTGGCCGATGCGCTTGGCGCCATTTTATCCTCATCCCGAGAGCCAATTGCCGCTCTGGGAAATTGCATTTGCGGTGGTCGTGTTACTTGGAATCACGACAGCCGTTTTCATTCTGCGCAACAAACGGCCTTATCTCCTCACCGGCTGGTTATGGTACTTGGGAATGCTCGTGCCGGTGATCGGAATCATCCAGGTTGGATGGCAGGCGCGGGCTGATCGTTACACTTACTTGCCGCAGATCGGGCTCTACCTCGCGTTAACGTGGGGGATTATCGATCTTTCCGCTTGGTGGCCTCAGCGCAGAAAGATTGTAGGCGCCGCCGCAGCAGTGGTGATTGCGGTTCTCGCTTGGTGCGCGTGGATCCAGACCTCGTATTGGAAAAATAACGAGAGACTATGGACTCACACACTCGCTGTAACGGAAAAGAACGACGTTGCTCTTAACAACCTGGGCGTCGTGTTCCTGGCACGAGGTCTTGTCGATGAAGCCCTTTCGAGATTTCAAGAGGCTGTGTCCCTCCGCCCGGACAATGCCCCGGCCCAAGGGAACCTCGGCAAAGCCTTTCTGCAAAAGGGAAACTTGGGCGAAGCGATGACGCATTATCATAGGTTGCTGCAAATTGAGCCGGACAATTTGGAAGCGCACAACATTTTAGGAACTGCTTTTTTCCAAGAGGGCAAGGTCAATGAAGCGATCGCGGAATGGCAGCGAATCCTGGCGATCGAACCCGATAACGGAAATGCCCTGAGCAATCTGGCGTGGGTCCTGGCGACTTATCCAGATGCGTCGATCCGAAATGGTGCGAAAGCGGTCGATTTCGCTCAACGTGCGGTTTCGATTTCCGATCAACGGAGTCCAATAATCTTGCGCACTTTGGCGGCGGCTTATGCGGAAGATAAACGCTTTTCTGAAGCCATCGAAACGGCTCAAGAGGCCGCAAAGCTGGCGACCGCCCAGGGTAATGCAGCGCTGGCGCATGAACTCAAAGTGCAAATCGCGCTTTACCGCAAAAGCGCTCCCCTGCGCGACACCCCTACAATTCAACCCCAACCTTCTCCCTCGCCCCGTTGAGAACTTCCGCAGCGAGCGCCAAGTCTACTCGCCTTAACACCGGCGACGGGTCGCCGCCAACCGGTCGTTTAAGAAACGAATCGGCCGGGCCTGTTTCCAAGCCCGGCCGCCGTTGATTAACCTTTGTGTTTGGGGTTAGAAGTGCTTCCTAATCGCCATGTACCAGAAGCGGCCTTTGATGTCGGCAGTCGATTCATCGTAGCCGTTTTCAAATGCGCCCGACACAAACGGCGGAGGCTGGTCGAAGACGTTGTTCATGCCAAGCGTGAGCGTGGTGCCATTGAGCCAGGCTCTCCAGCCGCAGGGATTGTACTCCGCGGTGGAAACCGGCGCCACGTTCTTGTCTTTGCCATCCTTCATCTTCACGTTCTTGCCACCGTCCTTGGCATAGCCAGCCACTTCAGTTTGAGCGGCCGGCGCCGGTAAGTTGAATGCGTACGACGCGAGGAGATCGAGCGTGACCCACTCGCGGATGTTGCGATCGTGGTTCTTGGTTATGAAGTCGCTCGGAGGCGTATGGTTACCGCCGTACGGGCCCCCGCGGGCGCTCCCACTATCACTATATTGCCCGATGTAATGCACCGTAGCGCCCGTTGTGAGCCCGCCCAGGTCGTAATATTGGCTGGCGTAAATGCGGTTCTGCGGCAGTGACCCGAAATCGAGGAAGTTGCCTGTTTCATCGATTCTCTTGCCGCCGGGTTGGGCCGCAAACACGTATCTGGCCAGATAGGTGCCGTTGATCGTGGTTGTAAAGGTCCCCCAATCGCCGTGGCCCAACCTGGTGGTCTCGAATTGGTAGACGCCCTGCCAGTCAAGCCCTTCCTCGCGCAGAGCGCCGAGGTTAAACACAGTGTTATCCACCTGGACAAGTTCACCGGTGTGGCCGGACGGGTCGACCGGACCCGGGGTGCCGTCACGCGTGACTTTCCCTGGGAACAGGTTGGAGTGCGCGATGATGAAACTCGAACTGAACGGAGAGACGGCCTCTCTCATATCGATGTGCCAAAAGTCGGCGCTCACCGTCAGACCCGTTAGCCAGCTCAGCCATTTGCCGGGCGTAACGACCATTCCGTAGCTCCACTCGTAAGCTGTTTCCGGTTTAAGGTTCGGATTGCCACCAACGAGCGTCCGGATCTGCGGCGTGGCGCTCGTCCCTGAAGGGTGGAAGGGATCTCCCACCACTGGGAACGACTCCGCCACGGCCTTGGTCACCTCGTTAAGGAACGGCTGGTGAAACGCCTCGTTATAACTCGCCCGGATCGTCCAGGCCGTATCGATCGGCTGCCAACGCACCGAGAACTTCGGCCTTTCGGCGGGTTCATGAAAATCGCTGAAGTACTCATAGCGTTCCGCCAGGTCGAACTCCAAACTGTAAAGGAGCGGGAAGTTCCACGTCGGACTCGTAACCGGGATACGGAGTTCGCCGTAGATCGACCATGTATCTCGATTTCCTCTGGACGCTTGCAAGTCGGTCGAGCCGATCGTGCTAAATGTCGTGTTCAGCGAGTCAGGGTTATTTTTGTATCGCTGGGTTTCATGCTCCGAGCCCAAGGCAAAGGAAAGCGGCCCAGCCGGAAGGCTGAAGAGATCGCCATTGATCTTGGCATATTCGACCATTTCACTAGTGACCGACGTATTATGCAGCGTAACAAGGACACGGTCTTGAGCGGCCTGAGTATTCTTGCCCCTTGTAAAAGGGTTAAATGCGGTGAGTGGATTTGTATCGGCCAGCGCTTCGCGCAAGCCGGGTTTGCTTATCGCGCCCCCGAAAACCGACGATTCAGACACCTCGTCATATCGGAACCCCCCCTCCCAGTTCCAGGTCTTAAAGTAGTCGCCAAATTCACCCATCTCGCCCCGGAGACCGAAGTCCCAGGTATCGTCGTGTGACGTAACCTTGTTCGTGCGGTTACCCCCCTGAACGTCGCGGAATTTAACGCCGGTATATAAGGGCAAGCCAAAAAACGTCGTCGTCGTGTTTGAAACAGTGAACGGGTTGAATGGGTTCTGTAAAGGCACGCTGATACCAGAGCCGCCATTTGGGAGGCCATTACTGCCGTTAAACGGGTCCGGCGTAACCGGCGCAGGCGCAAAGGCGGCATCGAAGAATGTACGAGCATATTTGAAGTCCGCGAAGACGGTCAAATACTTATCGCAAAGGTCTCGCTGGAACGATCCGTAC
>CATPCN010000230.1 GCA_955652855.1 uncultured Chthoniobacterales bacterium
ATTTCCGCGATCATCACCGAGGGTCGCGCTCCAGCCGAAGAATCGCAAACTCTCCGTCGCGACCCTCGGTGATGATCGCGGAAATCGCATCGCGGGTCGCGTGAGCGAAGCGATCGCCGATCGCGACTCGCAATGCGGCCAGCTCGATGAGCGCGGGCTTTGCGCGCGCTGCGGCGAAGCGCCCATGCGCAAAGTTGGCGACGCAAATGTCGTGGTGAAGGAAGTCTTCGGAAACACGGTCATCGAAAAGCTGACCTGCCGCACCGCGGTCGGATTTTGGCAGTGGAATAATTTGCGCATGCCGCGCATGGCTGGACCGACATGCTGCGGAAAAGCGGATAGCCATTCCGGCCAGGAAGAATGGAAATCGCTCGCGCTTCTTTCCGCGGTGTGTTTGCTCTTCGGTGTCGCCGGTTATGTCGCGCAAACTTTCGGCGCGCCGCCCGCGCTGGTCATTGGCTTGTTCGCGATCAGCTATCTCGCCGGGGGTTGGGATGCAGCGGGAGAATCCTGGATGCGGCTTCGGCACGGCGAACTCGAAATTCATTTCCTGATGATCGCAGTCGCGCTCGGCGCGGCGCTGGTCGGTGCGTGGAGCGAAGGCGCGTTGCTGCTCATTTTGTTCTCCGCTGCGGGCGCGATGGAGCATTACGCGGCGGCGCGCACGCAAGGTGAGATCAGCGCGCTGCTGCGGGGTGCGCCGAAAACTGCCACCGTTCTTGAAAATGGCGCTGAGGTGGAGCACGCGGTCGAATTGCTCGCGTCCGGGATGCAGGTGCGCGTGCGCGAAGGCGAACTCGTACCTGTCGATCTTCGCGTCACTCGCGGCGAAAGCGCTTGCGACGAATCGAATCTTACCGGCGAATCACGGCCAATGCCGAAACAGCCGGGCGATCTCGCCCTTGCCGGAACGATGAATGGCTGGGGCGTGATCGATGGTGAAGTTTTGCGCCCGGCCAGTGAAAGCGCGTTGCAAAAAATCATTAACCTGATCGAACGCGCGCAAAATCTGAAAGCGCCTTCGCAGCGATTCAGCGATCGCTTCGGCACCGGATACACTTATTTGGTTCTAACGACCTGCGCCATTTTCTTTGTTCTCGGCTGGCTCGTTTTGCAATGGCCTCCCCTCCTATCGAGCGGTGGAAAATCGAGCGCGTTCTATCGCGCCATGACTCTCCTTGTCGTGATGTCGCCATGCGCTCTCGTGCTCAGTGTTCCTTCCGCCATTCTTTCGGCGATTGCTTCCGGCGCGCGGCGCGGTGTTCTTTTTCGCGGCGGAGCAGCCATCGAAACGCTGGCCGACGTGAAAACCGTTGCGCTCGATAAGACCGGAACGCTCACGCGCGGCGTGCCCACGCTCGTGTCCGTGGAAACTTTCGCCGGAGATGAAACCAAACTTCTTCATGTCGCCTACAACTTGGCACGGCTCTCGCACCATCCGCTCTCCCGCGCGATCCAAAAGATCGGCGCACAACGCAATGTCGATCTTGTTGAGTTCACAAATGCGAAATCTTTTCCTGGAAGCGGCATTCAAGGCCGTTGCAAAGGACTTCTCTACGTTCTCGGAAACCGTGAGATCATCCGCACAACCCTCGCCAGCCCTTTCTGCGAATCGGCTGACGCGCTGGGAAATGACATTGTCGAAGTTTGGATCGCGGGCCCGGAGGTTTGCGGTCGGTTGCTTTTCCGCGATGAACTTCGGCTCGAAGCCCGTGGCATGCTGGATCGATTGCGCCGGTCCGGAATTCGCACCGTCATGTTGACCGGCGATCGCGCGAGCACTGCGCAGAACATCGCCAAGCGAGTCGGCGTTGACGACGTCCGCGCGCAACTTTCACCCGAAGACAAAGTAAGGGCGATTCAAGAATTGAAGAGCAGCGACACGAAAGTTGCCATGATTGGTGACGGCGTGAACGACGCTCCCTGTCTCGCCGCCGCGGATGTGGGCGTGGCGATGGGAGCCCGCGCTTCTGACGCCGCGCTGGAGCAAGCCGAAGTCGTGCTCATGAACGACCGGCTCGAAAATTTCATGAGCGCCTACGATTTGAGCGTACGCGCTAAAAGAATCATTCGGCAAAACATCACGATCGCGCTGGGGACAGTCATTGTCATGGCACTCCTCGCCATTACGCACGGCATTCCCCTCGCGCTTGGCGTCGTCGCGCACGAAGGCAGCACCGTCGTCGTCGTCCTCAACAGCTTGCGCTTGCTCTTTGTCGATGTAAGCACGGCGGGTCCTGATCGCGCGCCCTGATTGGTCGATTGCGGGCGGGCGCGGCTCGCATTAACGTCCGCGCTTATGTTGAGCGCCGGAATTGTTGGTCTGCCGAATGTCGGCAAATCTACGCTCTTCAACGCGGTCACCCGCACGCGCAAAGCGCAGGCGGCGAATTATCCCTTCTGCACGATTGATGCGAATGTCGGCATTGTCACCGTGCCGGATGCGCGCCTGACGAAACTCGCTGCGCTCTCTCATTCGCAAAAAATCGTCCCGGCCGCGATCGAATTCGTCGACATCGCCGGGCTGGTGAAGGGCGCGAACGCGGGCGAAGGGCTCGGCAATCAATTTCTCAGCCACATTCGCGAAGTGAACGCGATCGTGCAGGTCGTGCGCTGCTTCGAGAACAGCGACATTCATCACGTCAGCGCAACAATTGATCCGGTGCGCGACATCGAAGTGATCAACACCGAGCTCGTGTTGGCTGATCTCGCTTCGCTGCAAAAACGGCGCGACCGCTTGCAAAAGGAAGTCCGTGCCGGATCAAAGACCGCCAAGATCGAGAACGCGATTATCGAAAAACTTTTGCCGCAGCTCGATGCAGGCAAACCGGCGATTACTGTCGATCTAACGCCCGAGGAGCAGGAAATTGCGCGCTCGTTTTTTCTGCTCACTTCTAAGC
>CATPCN010000231.1 GCA_955652855.1 uncultured Chthoniobacterales bacterium
AAACGCGCCGCCGACAAGCGCGCGAACGATGAAGCTGCCAAGAAGATCGCGGCGATTACCGCGGAACGCGACCTTAACGCAAAGAAAGTCCGGGAATTGGCCGCACGTGAAACTGATATCAAGAAACAAGCGCAACAGGCTGCGGACACTCGTCTCCAGCAAGAAATAGCGCGCCAACGTCAGATCCTGGAGAAGGACCGGGATTTGTCGCTCCTGAAAAAGCAGGCGGAGTTCAACCGTGAGCGCGAGGGTTATCAAAAAAAGATGAAAGAGATGGAGCGCCAGCTCCAGCGAAAAACCGCCAATGAGATGGGTGATGGCGCAGAGATCGATCTCTTTGAGACATTACGGGATGCTTTCACGACCGACAGGATCACGCGAGTCGCAAAAGGGCAAACTGGTGCGGATATTCTGCACGAGGTCTTGTACAAAGGCCAGGTCTGTGGCCGGATTGTCATCGATTCAAAGAATCGCCAAGGCTGGCAGAACACTTTTGTCACGAAGCTCCGGGCAGATCAAATTGCTGCCAAAGCAGACCACGCGATTCTCTCCACGATCGTGTTCAAGAGCGGGCAGAAGGAGCTTTTCGTCGAAAACGGTGTGATTGCTGTCAGTCCCGCCCGTGTAGTGTACATCATCGAGTTGCTGCGGGCAGCAATCCTGCGGATGCATACGTTAGGTCTCAGTTCCAAGGAGCGGGCGGGGAAGATGGCCGAGCTGTATAAGCTCATCACATCGTCGGAATACGCACACCAGTTTGACGAACTCGGACGACTTGCTGAAGGCCTGTCGGAACTGGATGTCGAGGAAACAAAGGAACACCAACGCGTATGGAAAAAACGTGGCTCCACGGTTGTGCGACTCAAGAATGTTTTGCGCCAGATCGATACTGAGGTCAGTGCAATTCTCGAAGGAGGTGACAACTTCCAGACAGTCTCCGCAGGAAAGGAGAACCTCGCGAACGGTCAGGCGCGGAGGAGTGCATGAGTTCAGCGAACAGCCTGCCCCCACAGGAATCGGAGTCGCGACATTGGTACGAGCGCCGGCTCGGCAGGACGATCCTTCGGGCTTGCCGCGATAGTGTCGATCTTCACGATGTTCTCCCAAATGACCGGCAGCCGCGCATGGGTCCGAAGGAAGATCCGGAACTCCAGCGGCAGATCGAAGCGAACGAAGGCATCTTCGAACCGTTGCTCCTTGAGCCGCACCCGGACCATGCCGGAAAGTTCCGCATCATAGACGGTGATCGCCGGTGGACCAATTCGAAAATTCTCGTTGAGGTGCACAAGAAGGAGCAGTACCGTACGCTGCCGGCCGAAATCACTGACCACACGCTTACTGACGAGGAGCGACTGCGTGTGTGGATTTACATCCACCGACAGCGCAAGGAATGGGACGCCAAGGAAAAAGAAATGGTGGCCTACAGCCTCGTCGACATGGTGGGTCGGGCGAGTGCAGCCAACATCTTAGGCACTACAGTCCGAGAGCTTGACAAGCTCGTGGAGATCTACCAGTTATCGGAGAAACTAACAAACTTGGCGGAACCGGGTGCATCCATCACCTGGGCCCGCGAGATCAAGAACCTTAATAAGAAGTTGCTTACACCGACGGTCCTCGACACGGTCATTCGCAAAAGCAACGATCAGGAGATTACAAATTCTAAAGACATCAGGAAGCTCCGACAAGTCCTGCGGGACCCGGTCGCAAAAGACGAATTCCTTAGCGACAGTGGGTCCATCGAATCAGCCCTTCAGAAACTCGGCCCAACAACGACTGACAAAAAGAGACATGGCCTTCTCGGCGATATCGATGAATTGAGCGACGCGTTGCGTCGATACCCATGGACAACCTTGGCGGAGATGAAGGGTGATCCCCAAGTGATCAGAAAGCTTGAGGAGACGGAAAAACTCCTCAAAGATCTGAAGAAGGCGCTGGCGAAATAAAGGACGTCCCGAAGCGCCGACCAATCGGTGAGTCGTGGCGGCGGATTGACTCCGCCGCCTGCGCGCCGTCATAAATTCTTCGTTTCAGGCTTTCCGGGTACACCGATCCGCTGCGATTACGAGTGTGAGGACCGGTTCGACAGCAATGCTGGGTTTTCCCTAGTCGCGTACGAGGAGTCAGATGGTTCGACCGCTTACAAAGGTAACTCCGGAAGGAGTATTGTACACACGTCCGCCGACAATCGAGACCGCGATCGGGGTCGCCATTCAACAGGACATCGAATGTCTTCGGCGTCGTGCCGGGTTGTCGGATGAGAGTGAGAAAGACTTCTTACCCCTCGAATGTCTCGTCCATCTCATCCGGGAGGCATGGCGTCGCGGGGACCACCTGACCATGAACACTCTTATGCAGCCGCTTCTGGCCCGCTGTGAACGAATTCTGAGGGTACACCTACGCGAGAGCGCCGTGGAAGATATTGAGAATATCCTTAGCGACTTCAGCTTTTTGTTTATCGAGGATGGCAGCAACGGACAGGCGGACCAGCTTGATTACTTTGAATGTCGCTTCAACCGGGCCTTTCGGTTTTTTCGCATCGACTACCTGCGTCGGGAACGAAAGCGCACGGAGCATTTTGAGCCATTGCAGGAACAGTATGATTTCGACGACGGCTCGGACAATAGGCCGGTGAAGGCGTCCCCAGAGATCTACGGCATACAACCGACACAGATGACGGATGTCTTCCGGGATGAGCGGATTGTTGCGATCGGCAAACTTCCGCCCGACGAATGCAAGGCCGTCTTTTTGTGCGGCATTCTTGGCCTAAAGGAGGAATCGGAGGACCCAGACGCCGTGACCGCAGCCAAGCTATGCGGAGTCACTGGCCGGACCATTCGTAACCGTCTTACGCGGGCCGCTGCCAAGCTTTCCCAATTTAGAAAGGAGGTATGACCATGGACCAGACGATGCCGCGAACATCATTGCGGGATGTATTCTATGCGTTTTCGCTCGCGAAGGAGGTGCCCGACGCCGAATTGCTCGACGAGTACGTTCGCCTCTACCCGAACCACGCTGCGGCGCTCACGGATTTTGCCATTGAAATGATCATCGACGCCGCAAATGGCCAAGTGCAGGGCACTTCCGAGTTTGGTGAGCTGAAGGTCTCTGCAACGGTCTCTCGCGTCATGAGCCGTTTTCAGAGTCGGCTTTTCGATACGCGCGGGACCGAGGCGATTAGTGCTGGACACGTCTCAATGTCTCTCGTGCCCGTAGCGAACCCATTCGCTACGCTCAACCGAGAGGACTTCCGCGAGCTAAGCCGCAGCTTACGGGCAAACCCCGTTTTTATGGCCAAGCTGCGCGATCGTGAAATAGATCCCAGTACCATGACCGATGGGTTCCGGCGACGGATTGCCGATGAAACTAACGCGCCGTTAGATTTGGTCGTGGCGCACTTCGCGGCCCGCTCTGAGATCCGACCTGGACAATTTTACAAAGCCGATGAGAAGCCCACTGCAGTTTTCAAGCAAAGCTTTCAGGACGCTGTGAAGACCTCCGGTTTGACCGAGGAGCAGCAACGGTATCTGTTGAGTCTCTGATTAGAAGGCACGAATGGAAGCTTTTGAGCCAATCCGGGATATTGCGGCCCGCCTTCAGACAGAGCTTGTGTCGGCGGGAGCCGACCCGTTTAAGCCGATGGTTCTGGCGGAAGCTGCCATCCAAAAGCTGGAACTTGAGCTTGTGTGGCTTGAGTCTGGGAACCCGGCGCTCAAGGGTGCGCGCGCCCTATTCGACGACCAGAGCGGTGCTGTAATTTGCGAGAACTCCGGCGAGCCCGGAGAACGCGCTCAACTCGTGGCACATGAGATCGGACACGCCTGCGTCCACGCTACATCTTCGTCTTGTACTTCGGCAGATATCGATCCTTCCCGATCAACCGAAGCAGCACCGGTCGGACTGCAACGCGTCGAAGACTATGGAGCCCGCGAACGTCGTGAACTTCAGGCTAATGTTTTCGCCAGGGAGTTTCTGTTTCCGCGGTCCCTCGCGCGCCGCCTTCACATCGATGAAGCGTCGGGAACTACTGAGATCGCGGAGAGGAATGGACTCTCCAAACACCTAATTCGGCAACAGATCTTCGATGCACTCCTCCTCCCTCCTCCACCCGAAGCGACAATGGCGGCGCCGCGACCACCGCGTGTCGATGTGTCGCAGGATCGGGCGGCAGCTCATCGCGGTTCGGCCTTCCAGCTCCAAGCAGGGCCTGGTACCGGCAAGACTGCCACGCTTGTGAAGCGGGTACTCTCGCTGCTTCGCGAGGGTGTAGATCCTGCTGCCATGTTGGTGTTGACGTTTTCGAACCGCGCTGCCGGCGAGCTCGCAGAGCGCCTTGCGGCAACAGTGCCGGATGCCGCGCCCCACATCTGGATTGGTACGTTCCACGCCTTCGGCCTCGATCTCGTGCGTCGTTACCACGACTCGCTTGGTCTTTCACCTGACCCGCCGCTCTTCGATCGCAGCGATGCGATAGAGGTGCTCGAAGAGATCCTCCCCACTCTTCCTTTGCTCCACTACCGCAATCTCTGGGACCCTGCGATGGAGCTCCGGGAGATCGTTGCGGCGATTTCGCGTGCCAAGGACGAAATGACTGATCCGGCGCGCTATCGTGCGCTCGCGCAAGCCATGTTCGATCGGGCGCGAGACGATGACACGAGGGAGGCAGCAGAGAAGTGCCTGGAAGTCGCGTGTGTTTACGAACTGTACGAGCAGGCTTTGCGGGACTATGGTGGCGTCGATTTTGGCGACCTGATAATGCGTCCGGTGTTGCTCCTCGAAGCCGACCCGGCATTACGGACAGTTCTGCAACTTCGGCACCGTCATGTGTTGGTTGACGAGTATCAGGATGTGAACCGCGCCAGCGGCCGTCTCCTTAAGGCCATCGCGGGAGACGGCAAAAGACTCTGGGTAGTCGGTGACTCTCGCCAGGCGATTTATCGCTTCCGTGGTGCGTCATCTGCAAACATGGCCCTATTCAGTGGCGAGTACGAAGGCGCTACCGTTGATCGACTGTCGATCAACTACCGATCCACCTCACAAGTCATTGACGCATTTCAGGCTATAGCGCCGCGCATGGGCGCATCTAAAGGGATGCTTCCTCTGGCCCTCAATGCCGATCGCGGATCTGGCGCCACCATCCCGGAGATTCGTGCATTCGATACTCTCGCCCAGGAAGAAGAAGGCGTCGCGGCCAGCATTCGTGAGCTAGAGGCCTCAGGCGTCCGGCTTAGAGATCAGTCTGTCTTATGCCGTTCGAACAAACGCCTGAACGAAATAGCCGCAGCACTCGAAGCGCGCGGAATACCCGCTCTTCATCTCGGCAGCCTGTTCGAGCGCGAGGAAGTACGTGATTTGCTGGCTATGCTGAGTCTGGCGGCAGATCGCTTCGGTGATGGTCTGGCGCGCGTTGGAGCGATGCCGCGTTACGCGCTTCCGCTTCAGGACGTCTATGTCGTGACCACTCGCATACGTGAAGCCGACCGGAACGTTTTGGACGTTCTGCCAGCTCTTGCCAACACTCCGGGTTTGACGCCAGAAGGATCTGCGGGTCTTGCGCTGTTAGCACGGGACCTGACCGGCCTGTCGGCTTCAAGTTCCGCCTGGGAGTTTCTTTCGACCTACCTACTGGATCGTTCCAGCCTGGTCCGCGAGATGGCGCAACGCGAGTCGATCACTGACAGGATGCGGTCGGTCGCAATCTGGCAATTTCTCAACTTCGTTCGCGAGCAGAGCCCGACGAGATCCGGATTGCTTATCCGCCGCACCCTTGATCGTGTGCGTCAGCTCGTATTGCTCGCCGAGGAACGCGATCTGCGTCAGGTTCCTTCGGCAGCCATTCACATGGACGCCGTGCGCCTGATGACAGTGCATGGAAGCAAGGGGCTTGAGTTCGAAGCCGTGCATATCCCCGGCCTTACCGTTTCGAGCTTTCCATCGTCAAATCGGGGTCAACGTTGTCCGCCCCCGCGCGGGATGGTCGTTGGCGCGGAGACCTTGATGATCGCCGAAGAATCCAAACAATCTCAAGAACATGAGGAGCAGTGCTTGTTTTTCGTGGCTTTGTCGCGCGCCTGCACTCACCTCCGCATCTATCGCACCCGGCTTCAAGAAAATGGCAACAAGCGGAGCCCTTCGCCGTTTCTGGCCTGGATACAGAGCCGCGCCGTGGAAATCGACAACCCGGCCACTCTGCCGCTCCCGCCCGGAGCACCACGACTGACGCGGATGATCCAGATTTCTCAGACCAGCGCCGGTCAAATCACCGACAGCAGGCTGAGCCTCTACGACAAGTGTCCACGTCGCTACTTTTACACTCATGTGCTCGGACTCGGCGGCGCAAGGAAGGCGACCGCGTTTTCCCTTACCCACGACTGCATTTATGAACTTATCGACTGGCTGGCCGACACTCGCCGTACCGGGAGCCCCACGATCAAAGACGCAGAAGCCGCCTTTGAGACCATTTGGCAAACGCGCGGCCCCAAAGACTGCGGCTTTCTTGCGGACTATCGCCGCCTCGCGTCGCGTCTCATAGCAGCTTTAATTCAATCTGGTGCAGGGCGGCGGTTTCGCGATGCGGAGCCGCTCGCGATCGACTTTCCCAACGGACGCGTTATCGTCGAGCCCGACGAAATGGCCGAGCTCCCCAACGGTACGGTGATACTGCGGCGTGTCCGTACCGGGAAAAAGCGATCCGACGAATATGATCGGTTGGACTATACGCTTTATCAACTGGCCGGAGACTCACATTTCGGCGGTGCCTTCGAGGTCCACGCGCTCCACCTTACGGATGAGATCTCGGAGCCCGTGGAAATCACACAGCGGAAACTGCAAAATCGCCACGCGAGCAGCGACTTGATGCTGAAGAACATCGCTGCGGGCTTGTTCCCGACGGAGATTGATTCCGTGACCTGCCCACGCTGCCCGCATTTCTTTATCTGCGCCGCCACACCGAAGGGCCGGTTGGTCCTCCCCTGACCGGCGCTTTCGCGATCGTTCTTTCCGGGTTACCTCTTCTACAGCGATTAAGCCAGTAGAGGGCCGATGACAAGCAATTACGCTACGGATCTTGCCGCCCTCGGAGGTGAACGACAAATGACAGCGATTGACGTTTTCTACCAGGGTGAAGGTGTGCGCGAAATCGAGCACATCGAAACTGGCCCCCGACCATACATTTGCCAATCTTAAGGCCATCCTTATCCAAAAGCATGGCCTCGAAACGGACGTACTGATCTTCCTTGAAGATTGCGACGAGCCCCTGGATGAACTGCTGCTCGTGCGGGAGCATACGGGTCACGTCGGCGTTAAAGTTCATGTACACCGCTGCCGGCACGTAGAGGTAGCGGTCACCTTCAACAACGAAACAGTGCATCACCCCTTTGGCCCTGGCACGACGGTGGCACGGGTGAAGCACTGGGCAGCCGAACATAAGTTCAAAATGAGCCCTGAGGAAGCGAGCGAGCATGTATTGCAGATCAAAGGCACTCATGATCGCCCTGCACCAGGCACACATCTCGGCACTCTGGCCGCTTGTCCGAAGTGTGCTGTGGCTTTCGATCTGGTCCCGGATCAGCGGGTAAATGGCGGTTCTACGGGAGGGTTGCCGTGACAGCGCCCGACGTGCGCGCGTTCGAGGCGGACCTGGCACGAGCCCGGTTCCGCCTTGGACAGGCGGAGGGTCGCTGGAGTTTGCTCGGCGTCACCTGGCCCTTCGTTTCAATTGGCGTAACGGCAAAAGATGGGCGCGAATATGTTCTCCGCTTTAACTGCGCCGGTTATCCGCAGATACCGCCGACGGCAGCCCCCTGGGATGTGATCCGCCAATCCCTTCTTGCGTTCGACTTGTGGCCACAAAGTAAAGGCGGCCGCCTGGGCGCGGTTTTTAACCCCAACTGGAAGAACGGCACCGCACTATATCTTCCCTGCGATCGCGAGGCCATTGCCGGCCACGACAATTGGCGTACCGAGATGCCATCGAAAATCTGGAACCCGGTTGTCGGGATTGTCCAATATCTGGAGCTTGTTCATGAACTTCTCAATTGCCGAGACTATACGCCGCCTTTGCGCACCGCAGCATAAGCTTTCCTGTTCCTGGTTACTTTGGCGCCGGCTGCTGAAGAGTCTCAGGGAGCGGGGTCGTTGTGGCAAGCACGAGAGCGGGGCTTTCCTGCTCGGCCATCGGCGTGAGGGGCGCGCACGGATTACGCAATTTGTGCTCTACGACGATCTCGACCCGAAGTGCCTGGAGACCGGTATTGTTCAGTTCGATGGCCGTTACTTCGGAGAGTTATGGAAACTCTGCAACCAGCACGGCCTCTCGGTCGTCGCCGATGTTCATACCCATACTGGAAGCTCACCGCAAAGCGATTCCGACCGCGCCCATCCGATGATCTCGCGTTCCGGCCACATCGCCCTCATCGTTCCCCGGTTCGCTGCCGAGCCGGTGTTGCGCGATCAGGTTGGCGTCTACCGCTACGAAGGCTCGAAACACTGGAGTCCTGTACCGACGCAGGACCGCCGGGCTTTTTTTCATATTGGGTTTTAGGAGTTGCCGACTATGACTGAGTTCTCTCGCGCCGACACCTTGCACAGACTAGTCAAAGAAGCGCTCGACAGTGGCGCTGCGTCGAGCCTTGCTGAAGCTGATGCGATGTTCCGAGGCTTCCGACTCGGATTTGCCATCGCTGACTCTGAGGCGAACGATCCAGCACACCAGGCGGCTCTGCTTACTGGCGTCGCTCTTGCGCGGCGCGTGTTTCTGGGCGGGGTTTCGGTTTCGGGTGCCCTGTCAGCACATTTGACGATTCCATTTCCGATGGGTGCAACGATCGGTGAAGCTGTGGTCAATCTCGGCGGATCAATCGGTGACCATGTGTCCGGCAACCCTGTTGTGACCATTGGCGGTGCGCCACTACCCCGGTCAGAGGGCTTTCATGTTCGCACTGCCTATGCGGGTTGGCGTGGTGGCATCGTCCTCGGTCACATCGATCTCGCGCCGATTGCCTCACCTGTTATGCCACTTGCCCCCATGCTATCTGCCGCACTGGCCGTCAACGAAGCCTTTTTTTATGTTCGGAGCGGAAACAAGGTCTTCGGGCGCCGGCCGGTTGGCCTTTCGCTATGGCGGCCCTCGCAAGATATCGACTGGTTGAACGCTGCTGCAGATGAACCCGATTTGCGCTATCTGCCTTCGCGACTCTGGCTCATCGGGCTCGGCCATCTTGGCCAGGCCTACCTCTGGGGCCTTGGGCTCCTTCCATATCCCAACCCGACCGGGCTCGCACTAGTCTTGCAGGACGTCGACACCATTACACTGTCGACGGAAAGCACGTCGATATTGACCGATTCCGCCCAGGTTGGTCAGAAGAAAACCCGCACCACTGCTTCGTGGGCAGAAAAGCGCGGCTTCAGTGTGTCAATCCATGAAAGAATGTTTGGCGCTGACTTCACACGTCAGCCGGACGAGCCTTCAGTTGCCCTGTGTGGTCTTGACAACGCGCTCGGCCGACGCGCGCTCGATCAGGTGGGATTTGACTTTGTTGTCGAAGCCGGGCTCGGCCGTGGCTACAGTAATTTTCGGACCATCCGTTTGCATACACTACCCGCTTCCCGCACTGGAGCCTCGATATGGACCGCCGAGTCCCACAACGAAGACGTCCGGAAGCGCCCTGGGTATCAAAAACTCCTGACGGATGGTGACCTCGACCGCTGTGGAATCACGCTTCTCGCCGGAAAAGGTGTTGGTGCACCGTTCGTCGGAGCGGTCGCAGCAACTCTTGCTCTCTCTGAAGTGTTACGCCTTCTCCATAGTGGACCTCTTTACCAAGTCGTAGAGCTAGACTTGCAAGGCATTGAACATCGCGCCGCGATCCCTCACCCCTTCGACTTCAGCCTTCTGAATCCTGGCTACACTGCGGTTTCGGGACAATCCCAGTGAGGGTTCACGTGAGCGAGCGGGAGAAAAGAGTGTATACGATCCACGCCGATTTTCAAAAATTCTGTGATGTGGACCTCGCTGAACTTATCGGCGCCACGGTTGTCTACGTGATTTGGGATGCGCACGCGAAGGCGCGCGCGACTTGTATAGGCGAAGGGAACATCCTCAAGCGCTTCACCGATCATGTAAAGCGTGACAACCGCCGCTTCGCTCATCCATGGAACGGCTATGTCGCGATCATTGCCGGAAGTACACATGATGTGCACAAAACAGAATCAACTGTCGTTGAGCGTCTTATTCTCGATGTTGCGAAAGACACGGACTGCGGTCCCCAGGTCAATGTCCACCCGGGCCATGCAGCGATACGAAGCCCACCCCGAGGTGCTCCAGTTCCTGAAGTGTCGCGAGCAGGTCTGTTACGGAGCGGCCCCAACGGTCCAGCCGCCACACCAGTATGATATCGATCTCTCGGCGGCGAGCGGCCTCCAGTAGTTTCTC
>CATPCN010000232.1 GCA_955652855.1 uncultured Chthoniobacterales bacterium
AACCAGCGTGATCGCGAAGCTTCCCCCCGCCAGGTGCAACCCGTTCGTGCGAGGATCGATTCGCAAGCCGGCCAACCGCAGCATGGGCTCGGATACTTCCGCGATCGATGGGTAGCGATGAGCTTCCGAAAGCGCGGCGTAAGTCCGCGACGGGTTCACGCTGAGGACCGGCGTTGCGGGTGCGTTCAATATGTCAAGAATTTCCTTAGGCGGCTTCTGATAAGTGAGCTCCGCCGAGATCGGAATCACAAGAGCGAGCAGGAGAAATATACGGCGCATGAAGGTTCCCTCCCGAGGATGCGTTGGTAACATTCATGGTATCCGAAGCCTGCCGCACAGTGCTCGAAATGTTACACAACAGGCGCCGGGCTAAAATGAAACGAGTCTTTCCATGCCGAGATTCCCAGTTGAAGACTCGGGCCGAGGGAAAAGCGATGCTCTTGCGCGCGGTGGCGCTCAAGCACACCGACGGATTTCGTCATGCGGCACACAGCCACAGAGAGACCGGACAGACCTGTTCGCATTCCCTCGGCACCGAAGCGCGAAGTAAACGATAAATCTAGTTCGAGATGCAGCGTTTCACCTCACGCTGGCCGCCATTGGTCGCCGAGCGTTTAATGATCACAATGCGTCAAGGCGTGCATTCGGATCCCGGAACATCCGGAAACTATCGACCAGATTGGCCCACGGAAGGAAGATCGAGCCAGTTCTGATATTCCCAGAGCGGTCGAACCGATGGGTTTAAGAGCTGAAAGGAGCAGAATCAGCAGATAGCGAAACTGGAATGGCTCCCCACATTGGACACGTTTCGAACTTTTGAAGGCCAATTCGCCCTTTGATCGAACCCATCACCGCCATCGTTTTGAGAGCGATCCGTGCGAACTGCTGGCCGTGTCCATGACAGGCACCCAGTCTGGACACCTCTCGAACTCGCCAAACTCGACTGCTTGAGTGGGAAATAAACCTTTCGCGGTGCCCGCTGAACCTGGCCGAAAGCAAAACGATTCCGCACGCTTCCGCTTGCTTTTAGACTGGACTTCATGATATCATCGCGAAATATTCAGTTACAGATTGCAAGTAGATTCCATGGGAGACCAATTATGGCAGAAGACGCGCTCAGGATTTTGATCAACAGCGGTGTGGTCGACAAGAGAGTGACTCTTGACGATCTCGCGAAGCTCTCCGCTTCTCTGGATGAGATCGGGGGCTCGGTGCCAAATCAGGGCGGGACTCCGGCGGCGATGTGGTCGTTCTTCGTCAAAGGAAAGTACGTAAACCGCGATGACGCACCCACCCCAGCGCCACAGAAGTAATGCTGACACTCATAGGGAGCAAGAAGGTGAATTGAGGATGAGGACCGGTAAGATACATTAAGCCGAATCTTTCGGCCCGTACAAGCAGGGCGGAGCACAAGTTGCTCGTTGCCCCGCCTTGGATTCGAGCCACGATGGGCTTAAAGTATGATCACGGGAGTCCGCGGCCCCCGGGCGAAATCTGCTTGGCGAAGAGGTTGCGGTCGAGTCGATTTGCTCGATGAGCCCCACAACCAGACGCGGAATCCACGACATCGAGAGGGTTGTGGTATTTACATTGGCCCCGAGCCACCGGAACGAGGTGGGCCGTGGTGAGAACGTTAAACTGTTCTTCGGTTCCGGGGACTAAAACTTCTATAGATGGTAAAATATTCTCCGCTTCAAGATGCCGATCGTATAACCCACGTGGTGATGACGAATATTTCAACGCTCATTCGCACGGGAGATTTCGAGAGTATTGTCGATTTTAATGAGTATTGCGTAGAACTTCAGAAGGACCTCAAATTGTTATCGGAGACCCTAGTCTGTCTGCATTTCTCCAGACCAGCCCATTCGTTGACCCCTGTCCTGATGGACGGTCTTCGTCGAATTGTCTTGCACAGACATACGCTCCAAGCAATCCGCTCGAACCCTTTATTGGCGACGTGGCTCTTGAATTCTGTCGCACTTCTTCAGGATCACTACATTGTAACTCGCGAGCGGGATTTCGCTCTCACTTTGGTTGACCATTTCGGGCTCGACACCTTAGATGCACCTCTTTATCGGCTTGAGGAGAACAGATATCTATTTGGGAAGCTCAGTGGTGCAAAGTACACTCCTGCCGTAGACCAGACCTATGAACGTAACTTTTACCGTCTTTCTCGAGATCAAGTCTACGCCTTGACACACCTACTGTTTTACCTGAGCGACTACGGGACTTCCCAATACCAGTGCTCCCCAGAGCAGAGCTTCGCTCTCGAACACCTCATTTATGATGCCTATCTTGGCCATGATGTAGACGTCATGCTTGAACTTATGCTTGTGTATGGTGCATGTGAGCAGAGCGAGGACAGCGCGATCAGCCTGTTTGGCAAACTCTTAGTAAAGCTAATTACCAACTCGCCGAAACTATATCATGCAATTACAGAGATCAACAGCCCACACTTCCCTGTATTTTACCACCAGTGCCTCCTTGCGCTGATCTACAATCATGTGAGCAGTCGCGCGAAATGTGACTCTATCCCCTCGGCTGTGTCAACTCTTCGAGCATTGCGCGCTGCTCATCAGTTTCATGTGTCCCTTCGCTCGGTGAATTACGTCAAAGCAGCAGAGAAGTTCACCAGACTCGTCGGTTTGAATTGTAGTCGATTGAAGTTTTGCTATGACAACCTAGGTCACTACCTAGCCCTCCAGAGGCACGACCTTGGTGGGTGCCGCTAGCCAGACAAAAAATGTAGACGCTGCCACGTTGGCGTCCCCAGCGGTCGCAGGTCGACGCTAAGCTTCCACGATTCGCCTCCTCACAAAAACAGTACGAGTCCCTAACGCCTGCGGTAGAAAGTCAAAGCGGGCACTCACCTACGCAGCGCTGGTAATTGTAGTGCTCCAGCAAGCGCACCGCAAGAAGCTCCCGCACCCCGGCTGATCTCATCGACTCACCACTCGTCACAACCCACTCACGATATTGCCCGCATGACGAGCAACGCGTGCAACCAGTTCCGCGAACAGAACGAAGCAGAACAGCGCAAACTCAACATGATCCTCAAGAAGGCAACTGGCAGGACGGGGATTGCGTACAACTCTGCTCGAACCATTCGAGCAACTACGCCGCTCGAACCAGCTAAGTCACACGAAAATAGACGCTGATAGTGGATCGGGCACGATTTAAAGATTTAGCTCCCCAGGTAGGACTCGAACCTACAACCCTTCCATTAACAGCCGACTTCTCAACCAAACAGTGTCTTAATCACTTCCCCCGCCACCACCGTCGGCCGCTCAGCCCGCCCATTATGCATGTATGTCGTCTTCAAATGATCCAGCCCCAACGCATGCAACATCGACGCGTGAATATCGTTGACGTGCGCC
>CATPCN010000233.1 GCA_955652855.1 uncultured Chthoniobacterales bacterium
AATCTGGTCTCCGGACGAATCGCGTCAGCGAGCTGGTCAAGATCGACAATTCCGTCGCGCGAAACATTCAGCCATGTGACTTCGAAGCCTTCATCTTTTTCCAAATGCTCAAACGCGTTCAAGACCGCGTGATGTTCCGCTCTGTTCGAAATCACATGACCGCCGCGCGAAAGCGGACATCGCGCCAAGCCGAGCACACCGAGATTACATGACTCGGTCCCGCCGCTTGTAAAAATTAATTCGTGCGGCTTCGCGCCGAGCAACGCAGCGAGACGATCGCGCGCATCATCGCCCGCCGCGCGCGCCTCGCGTCCCGCAGCATGCACGCTCGATGGATTTCCGAAATGTTGATCCAGGTACGGCAGCATCGCTTTGCGCGCCGGGTCGCAAAGCGGAGTGGTCGCGTTGTAATCGAGGTAAATCATCGCGCGAGAACTTTCTCCTTCGCCTTGGTGCGATCCGCTCGCTTATGCACAATTCGCAATTGCTTCTCTTCGTAGAAGACGAGCGAATCCGGCGGCACGCTCTGCATAAGAAAGACGTTGCCGCCGATTGTCGATCTTGCGCCGATCACCGTTTCGCCGCCAAGCACGGTCGAATTTGGATAAATCGTGACGTCATCTTCCACCGTCGGATGGCGCTTACCGCCTTTTTTAATTTGGCCGTGCTCATCCTTTTGAAAACTGCGCGCGCCGAGTGTGACGCCGTGATACAACTTCACGCGCGCCCCGATTTCGCAGCTCTCGCCGATCACAACGCCGGTGCCGTGATCGATAAAAAAGTGCGAGCCGATTTTCGCGCCGGGATGAATGTCGATGCCGGTGCGACTGTGCGCCCACTCGGTCATGACGCGCGGAATGAGCGGCACCTCATTATTATATAGAAGGTGCGCCATGCGCTGGATGGCGATCGCTTCGAGCGCAGGATAAGAGAGAATGATTTCCTCGTAGCTTTTTGCCGCCGGATCGCCTTCGAAAGCGGCGTCGATGTCCATCCAAAGCATTTCGCGCAAACGCGGGAGCTCTCCGACGAATAAACCAAAAATCTCGTCGGCTTTTCGATCGATCGCGTCGGTCGCGGGAAATTCTCCGAGGCTCTTGCAAATCTCGGGTTTAAGCCGCGTCTGCAAACTTTTTATGCGGCTGCGCGTGATATCAGCGAGATCGCCCGAATCGACGAGTGCTTCGCCGCGGAAACCGGGAAACATCAGGCTCATTAGATCGACACACGCCGATTCGATAACGAGCCGCGACGGCAGCGTGGCGCCGACGGTGAGATAATCGATGCCGCCGTTTTCGCCGTAGGTGCGAAGCAATTCGTAGATCGCGTTCTGCGAAGTCGGTTCCATTCGCGGAAAGTATGCTGCGGGTTGGCGAGCATTCAAAACAGAAACTGTCGCTGAACGTTGAACTTTGAACCTTTTGGCATTGGACGTTAACGTAGCGGCCTCATCGTCATGGCTGATTTCGAAATCGTCGGTTTGCCCCAGAACGAGCTCGCTGCTTTTCTGGCCGCGTCGCATTCCGATCCGTTTCGAATTCTGGGGCCGCATCGTGTTGGGAATGATTTGGTCATTCGCGTTTTTCGTCCGGACGCGGAAAACATCGACATCGTGACCAGCGCGGCGCCAGGAAAAAAAATTCGAGTGGAACGTTTGGATCGACAGGGATTTTTCCAAGCGGTCCTGCCGGACATGCCGCGCGACATTGATTACCAGATCGAAATCACCGGTTGGAACGGAAAGACGTGGAGCGCGCGCGATCCGTACGCCTACGGCACGATCATGGGCGAAGTGGATCTGCATTTGTTCGCCGAAGGAAATCATTTGCAAATTTACGAAAAGTTCGGCGCGCACCTGCGCACGATCGGCGGAGTAGAAGGCGTTTACTTCGCGGTTTGGGCGCCGAACGCACTGCGCGTTAGCGTCGTCGGCGACTTCAACGGCTGGGATGGCCGCGTCAATCCGATGCGCAAATTACTCGGGAGCGGCGTTTGGGAATTATTTTTGCCCGATGTTAAAGAAGGCACGCATTACAAATTCGAGCTCAAAACTTTCACGGGCGCGCTTTTGTTAAAAAGCGATCCGTTCGCGTTTTTTAATCAGCACGGGCTCGAAACTTCGTCGCTCGTTTACAATCTCGAGCGCTATCGGTGGGATGATGCGGAATGGATGGAAGCGCGACGCTCCCGCGACTGGCCGAGGAGCGCGATCAGCATTTACGAAGTGCATCTCGGTTCGTGGCGGCGGCGCGCGGACGAAGACGATCGGTCTCTCAGCTATCTCGAACTAGCGGAGACGCTGTTGCCCTACGTTGTCGAGATGGGCTACACGCACATCGAGTTGATGCCGATCGCGGAGCACCCGTTTGAAGGCTCGTGGGGTTATCAGGTGACTAATTATTACGCACCGACGAGCCGATTCGGTAATCCGGATGAGCTCCGGCATTTCATCGACAAGTGTCATCAAGCAAATGTCGGCGTGATCATGGATTGGGTGCCGGCGCATTTTCCGAAAGATGCGCACGCCCTCGCCGAATTTGATGGCACCGATCTTTACGAGCACATGGACCCACGGCAAGGCGAGCATCAAGATTGGGGCACGCTCATTTTTAATTTCGGGCGCAACGAAGTTCGCAATTTTCTCATCGGCAACGCGCTCTTCTGGCTCGACAAATATCACATCGATGGTCTGCGCGTCGATGCAGTCGCGTCGATGTTGTATCTCGATTATTCGCGCGAGCCCGGGCAGTGGGTCCCGAACGTTTACGGCGGCCGCGAAAATCTCGACGCGGTTTATTTTTTGAAGCGCTTCAACGAAGTCTGCTATGAAAAATTTCCGGGCATCATGACGATCGCCGAGGAATCAACCGCCTGGCCGGGTGTGTCGCGGCCGACTTATCTCGGCGGACTCGGGTTTGGCTTCAAATGGAACATGGGTTGGATGCACGACTTTCTGCAATACATGAAGCTCGATCCGATTTATCGGCGCTTTCATCACGGCAACATCACCTTCTCGTTGCTCTACGCGTTTCAGGAGCATTTCATTCTCGTGCTCAGTCATGATGAAGTCGTGCACGGTAAGTACTCGTTGCTTGATAAAATGCCGGGCGACGAATGGCAGAAGTTCGCGAACCTGCGCATGTTTTACGGGTGGATGTACGGGCATCCCGGGAAAAAGCTGTTGTTCATGGGCGGCGAGTTCGGCCAATGGCGCGAATGGAATCACGATCGCGAACTTGACTGGGAGCTCGCGCTATTACCGAAGCACGATGGCCTGCGCCGGCTCGTGCAGCATCTGAATTTTCTCTACAAAAACGAACCGGCCTTCTGGGATCAGGACGATTCTTACGACGGCTTCGAGTGGATTGATTTCCACGACGCCGATAACAGCGTCGTCTCTTTCATGCGCAAATCGCGCGCCGGCGATATCATCGCGTTTGTTATAAACGCGACGCCGCTCGTGCGCTACGATTACCGATTGGGCGTGCCCGAATCGGGCTTTTATCGCGAGGTCATTAATACCGACGCGGAGACTTACGGCGGCAGCAACGTCGGAAATTACGGCGGCGCGCAGAGCGAGAACACCCCATGGATGGCGCGCAAACATTCCGTCCTGATTCAGCTTCCGCCGCTCGCGACCGTCGCCTTCAAGCTCGAGCGCTAATGTCGATCTAAGCTTGACCAGCGCGCTCATTTCCAGCAATCCTTTCTCCCAGCGTCCCTAGCGACAACATGAAAAACAAAGCTTTCACATTAATTGAACTACTCGTCGTCATCACCATCATCGCGATCCTGGCCAGTTTCGCGCTTCCTGCGTACACGGCTGTGCAAGAGCGCGCGCAACAGACGAAGGATCTCTCCAACGCAAAACAAATCGCGCTCGCGCTCAAGCAGTTTGCCGTCGATAATAATGGCAGCTTCCCCGCAAAAGCGGCAGCCGCAGCAACCGCGCCTGCTGATTCGAACTCCGCTTTCTTTTGGCTCTTCCCAAACTATCTTCAGAGCGAAGACATTTTCGTGGTGAGCGGTTCCAAGTGGACACCGCCAAATCCAGACAACAAGATTGATGCAGCCGCTGCGGCCCAAACCGACACGCTCAAAGCGGGCGAAAATAGCTACGCTTACGTGCTCAACCTCACCGATACTGCCAACCCGGCTTTTCCTCTCATAACCGATGGATTCACTGATCCCGTAGCGAGTCCTCCGGTTTATGACACGAGCAAAACCAACAAGGGCGGTGTCTGGGCCGCGAAGAAAGCAATCGTCGCGTTCTGTGATGGCAGTGGGCAAATCCTGAAATGCGATCTCACAAAAAAATATCCGACTCGCCTCAACGGAACAAAGAGCCTGTTTGAACCGGATGCTGACTGGTTGGTGGCTGCGAACACGGTCCTTAATCCGAAGTAAACAGCACTTCGCGC
>CATPCN010000234.1 GCA_955652855.1 uncultured Chthoniobacterales bacterium
CACGTGCAGAGTTGGCGCGAGGCTTTGAATCGGTTTCAACTGCTGTGGCCGGATCGTATGCCGGCGTTGGAGCGGGCATGAAGGACGGGGCGACCGACGTTACCGTGGTCCCGCTACGCTACGCCCTAAGCGCGCCGCAAACAACGCGGCGCAGGGCTTCGCTCCGCCGGACCACGGTAACGTCGAAATTGGCAAATTCCAGCGAAAGAAGCAAAACACGGAGAACAGCGTTTACACAAAATACTTGACACCTCCACCGAAAACGGGGCCTTTCGCTGTGCGAAGCTGCGCAATACGCAAGCCCAGAAAGGCGAGAGCGAACGCGAAGTAAGAAACGGTGGAAGGTTCAGGCGTAGAAACCAATCGTATGTCCCCTTGCGGCGATTCACCGCAAAGTCCAGGCCGAAGCTGTCCCTGAGGAATGCACGTCATAAAATTTCCTGCACCTGAGGGCTCACGTATGTCACCTGTTCCAAAGCTGCTAAATTCCGCGTGAGCCGAAGCTCCGGGATTGAGAACAATAAACCAAAGCCCAAAGATATTGGCTCGTTCTTCGGTTTGTGCGAGCCCGCCGGAGCCCCAACTAAAATCGACAACAACCGTGCCTGTGGTACCGGTGTTTACTGACTGTGACAGAGCCGGATTAGGCGATTGCAGAATGACCTGTGTATCGTGCGCGATCCGCCCGGAATTGCTCACCGCTGGCGCGGGCAAACTAGGATTGACGCCCCACGGCCCAAACCATCCGAATTCTTCGATCGAGAGCTTTAGAGGATCGTAGTTCAGAGTGATGCGTCCATCGAGTATCGTTCCGGTCGGCGGGTCGATAACGATTAGGAGCCTCTCGAAGAGGGTTGCATCCCTTTCATGGTCGGCATTCGCTTCGGCCCACTCAATCGACCAGTTAGCCAGGTTAGGAAACCATGGTTTTATCGCGTTCGCCAGCAAGGCGGTAGGATACACAAGAAACACCAGCGTGAAAGTAATTAATTTCGGTGAGAATGACAGCCTCGGATGACCCATAGGACACTCCTAATTGCGCTAGAACAGTGCTACGCTCCGCAGTGTGGGCAAGAGCAAGTGACCAAAATCTGCACTTATAAACCTCGCGTTGCTGAAAACCCTACGCGGTGCTATGGAACGCCGCAGCTTGCGCAAGCAGTAGGTTCAACGACGTGAGACCATGTACGGTGCGCCCTTAAACAAGGCCGACAACGTGCTGTTCAGCGGACTTTGCGGTGGACTTTACGATTATCGACATCCACCCGCCTAAAGAATATTCGCCTTCGATGGTAAAGTCAAGCGGTTATTTACAGCGGTTAATTCATTGCGGTCAACTGGTTGGATGATCAGTATTGTACATACGGCGGATCGACGCGTTGTTGGCCCAGAACGGGCGCAGTCAAAGCGAAAAAGCACACTGGCAGCATCACTGCCCGCATATACCGTCGCATCGTATGACTCCTCCATTGGAGGCTAGGTGCAATGATAAGCGATCAGGATTAAATGTCAATACTGCTTTTTCCTAGTCCTCTTTTGCCTGTAACAGTACCGGCAGAATCGCGCGCAGTTCCACCGCGAAGCATGAATTTCAATATCAGCATCCATGTCCATCCACTGGAAGAACGAGCGGAGGCTGTCCCGGATACGTTGTCGATCACGTGCGAGCGCTCAAACACGGGGGCGCTGATTCACCGAGTAACATGCAGTGGCAGACGAAGGCCGACGCGAAGGCTAAAGACCCAGTGGAATAAGCCAGGGACACAATTAGCGCACTAAGAGCTCGTCAACAATAAGTGGGTTAATTGCGTGTATTGGATGCAGCCCTCGTGGGGCAGCCAATCTTGGCTGCAGCCGCCTTTAGGCGGCCTCGGTGCGATCAATTTTGGATTTCCCAACAACATCCCCGAGCCGCCTGGAAAGGCGGCTGCAGGCAAGATTGCCTGCCCCACAGAGCCGCAACCAAATCTTTGCCACCAGCAAAGAGATCAGACTGTAGTAGCACCTCTAGTTTTGATCGCTACTCACGCGGCAATCCCCACCTACAACGTCATTGACCTTCCCATCCTGTGACTCCACCAGGAATACAAAGCCATCCCTCGATACCTGTACCTGACGCTTGGTGTAAGTGGGCCGGCCGTGGAAGTCCAGGCATTCGATGCGCTGATCGTAATGCGGCGACGACCGGGCCGCAAGGTAGTAGAAAGCTACGACAACGGCAATCACGAAATATGCGGCCAGCCCTAAGCGCCACGGCAACCGTGCCTTGCAGTCGTGGCCACTAAGTTTGATCATGCGGATCCCAGGAGTAAGTTCACCGCTTCATCAATCAATTCCCACATGCTAACTTCCCGTCCTAAAAGCTCTGTGCGTCTGAGAGCTTCCTGCTTCAAACCGGCGCACGCATTCCGCCGCTCCTGTCGCCGTCGTTATCCGCCAACTCTCGTAGACTCGTTTAGCCACCGCCGCCTTGTCGGATAACTTCACGCGTTGGCCGTCTCCTTGGTGGTGGATGCCTTTCTCTCCAACTGACGAACCTTCATCTCAAGACCTTCCGCCAGCAACCGCATCATGGTCATTCCACGGTTCTCGGCAATCAAATGCTTGGCGCGCCTCACCAACTCCACATCCAGACGTACTGTTTGCGTGATGAGCGAGACGGTATTATTACCCATGGATTAGTACTCTCAAAATGGTTTGGCTGCGTGGTTGCTTGATTGTGTTAGAGTGTTAGGCAGATAAACCATCCCTGATATTATGGCGTAATGACGTCTTTCTGTCAATAGTTAAATAGCATAGACCACCACACTCTTCACAAAGCTATTGAAAACGTGGATAAAAAAACTAAGAGCCTACCGTTTCGCGTTACTCCAGAACGGCACGAAGAACTTAAAATCGCCGCCGCCCGACGGAGAATTCCCGTTCAGCAGATGCTTGAACAAGGCGTGGATCTCTTACTCGGAAGCGGTAATATCGCCTTGGCTTCCAAAAGTACTGAACGTACCAAAAATGCGGCCCATCCCAGAACAGTACCTTCCTATTCAACACTACGAAAGATCCTGTCGTCAGGGGATGTGATAGCAATTGAAGCGGTCGAACGGGTCATTGTCGCCTGTGAGCGGCTGATCGAGCTGGGAAAAGGGTCCAGTGAAACTAGTACCGATTCCAGAGGGCAGGGTGATCCAGCAGCAACGTCTGTCGATCATCCTACGGGCCCGGAAGCTCCTAAGACAAGCGGCCCGAAAC
>CATPCN010000235.1 GCA_955652855.1 uncultured Chthoniobacterales bacterium
CATGAGATGCAACTGCGCTCCGAAAGTCTTCGCCAGCTCGCGCGCCAGGTCGAGCACGCGCGGCGTCGCGGCGGAACAATCCACCGGCACGAGAATGTTTTTCATGTCGATCTTAGCTTAGGCGTTGCCCCTGCCATCGCAACAAACCCGAAAAAAGATGCAGATGAAGATGCGCACCGTATTTTTCTTTTGTGCACGATCTTTTTAGCGACGAAGAAGATGTCGATCTTGCGCGCGAAAATGCGGCCGCGCCACTCGCGGCGCGCATGCGACCGCGATCGCTCGCGGAATTCGTCGGCCAGGAACATATTCTCGCGCCCGGCAAACTTCTGCGCCGCGCGATCGAGGCGGATCGCCTGCCCTCCGTGATTTTATCGGGCCCGCCCGGCACAGGGAAAACAACGCTCGCCTACATCATCGCCGAGATGACGCATTCGAAATTTGTGCGGATCAGCGGCGTGGAAAGCAACGTGGCCGAAATGCGTCGCGTCGTCGGCTCGGCCACAAACCGTCTGCGCACTTCCGGTCAAAAAACGATTTTGTTTGTCGATGAAATTCATCACTTCAATAAAGCGCAGCAGGACATTTTATTGCCCGACGTGGAAAGCGGAAATCTGCGGTTGATCGGTGCCACGACTTACAATCCATTTTTTTATGTGAACAGCGCGCTCGTTTCGCGCTCACAAGTTTTTCGATTGGAGCCGCTGCGCCCGCAGGACTTGATCGCCTTGATGAAACGCGCGGTCGCCGATAAAGAGCGCGGGCTCGGCAATTACAACATCGACATAAAGCCTGGCGCTTTGGAATTTCTGGCTGAGGTCAGCGACGGTGATGCGCGAAAAGCACTGAACGCTCTGGAGATCGGCGTTCTCACCACGCCTCCAGTGAAAGGCGACGGCCTGATTCATTTCGATCTCAAAGTCGCGCAGGAGAGCATTCAACAAAAAGCGGTCGTCTATGATCGCGCGGGCGATGCGCATTACGACACGATCAGCGCGTTCATCAAGAGCATGCGGGAGTCGGATGAAAAGGGCGCGATCTATTGGCTCGCGAAAATGCTGCACGCGGGCGAAGACTCCCGCTTCATCGCGCGGAGGATTGTCATCTTCGCGAGCGAAGATGTCGGGCTTGCCGATCCGGAAGCGCTCCCGCTCGCCATCGCCACGCAGCAAGGGGTTGAATTTGTAGGAATGCCGGAAGCGCGAATTCCCCTCGCCCACGCGACCGCTTACATGTGTCGCGCGAAAAAAAGTCGCGAAGCTTATGACGCGCTCAATGCGGCGGCGGAAGAGATTGAATCCGAACAGACAAAGCGCGTGCCGGAAAAGTTGAAGAACAAACATTTTCCAGTGAATCCGGAAAGCTGACGGAAAAGCAATCGGCCACGGATTAACACAGATGAAACACAGATACAGAAAATGAGACTTCTTCTTCTTCCGTGTAAATCTGTGTCTATCTGTGGCGAAAAATAAAAACGACATCGCTAGCCGCGACCTAACGAAGGACCAATTCTTCGCGAGTTAGATCCCGAAACGGAAACGCGCGCAACGGCGACGACCGCTTGATCGCAAAAAAAGAAGGGGCGAATCTTGCGATCCGCCCCTCCCCGTCTTCGAGCAGCTTCTCCTAGCTTTTGCTCTGTGAAACTACTTCGTTAAGTTTGAAGATCGGCAGGAACATGGCGATGACGATACCGTCAACGATCACGCCGAGAAATACAATGAGCAGCGGCTCGATCAACGAAGTGAGCGCGTCGAGCATCGCTTCGATTTCTTCGTCCCAAAAGTCGGCCATCTTTTCCAACATGGTGTCGATTTTGCCGGTGGCTTCACCGGCAGAAACCATGCGCAGCATCATCGGCGGGAAAATTGCCTTCTTCGAGAGCGCGATGGAAAGGTTGTCGCCTTTTTCCACATCTGCGCTCACGCCCCTGATGCTTGTTTCGACGACGTGATTGCCCGAGGCACCTCCGACAATGTCGAGTACTTCGAGGATGGGCACGCCGCTGCGGATTAGCTGTGCAAACGTGCGTGAGAATCGTGACATACAAATCTTGTGAATGAGCGGACCAAAGATCGGCAGCTTCAATTTCCAACGGTCGCTAAATTGCTTGCCTCGTTTTGAGCGCAGGAACGCCCGGAGGCCGAAGATGGTGCCGCCGATGCCGAGGATGAGAAAATACCAGTCGGCCCGGAAAAAATCGCTAACGTCGATCAGGAACTGCGTGGGCGCGGGTAATTTCGCGCCGAAATCCTTAAAGATTTCTCCGAAGATCGGGACGACCTTTACGATCAAAAAGGTCGTAATCGCAAACGCGATACAAATGACGATGACGGGATAAGTCATCGCCGACTTCACCTTTTTGCGTAGACGCGCGGTGGCTTCGAGGAACCCGGCGAGACGATCGAGAATCTCCGCCAGCAAACCACCGGCCTCGCCGGCTTTGACCATGCTGACGAAAAGCCGGTCAAAAACACGCGGGTGTTTGGCAATGGATTCATTAAAGGTTTCGCTTCCCTGCACCCGAGTCGTCACATCGCTGATTACATTGCGCAGGTTCCGCTGGCGCTTTGTATCAGATTGGTCGTAGAGCGCGGTCAAAGCCTGGACGAGGGAAATGCCGGCTTCGACCATGGTCGAGAGTTGGCGCGTAAAGAGCACGATGTCGGTCTCCTTCACTGTCCATTTACGATTGCGGTTGCGGCTGACTGCGGCCTTTTTCTGGAGGGAAAGGACCATGAGTCCGCGGCTCATGAGACTGGTCACGGCGTTATCCTCATTAAGAGCGTCGTGGACGCCGGTGACGATGCGTCCTGAGGCATCACGTGCTTGGTAGGAGAAGGTAATCATATTCTAGTAATTAGATTCCATATAGCAGCTATAATGCCAGATCGCGCCCTCGTTGAAGCTCTACGCGCCGACAGGTGCGTCTTGAGTTGTCCTTCCAAGGGCCGGATGATCCTTGGAAATGTCATCCGCGCCAGATGTCGATCTTGTCGCTCCCGGCGTTTTTATTTGGCAAAACTACGATCCTGCGGTTAAGGCAGACCTTTTTTCAACGGCGATCGAAACCGCTGCTGGCCTTTTTATTATCGATCCGATCGAAGTCGAAGAGAAAGCGCTTCAGCATCTGACCAACGGCCGGAAGGTCGCAGGAATTATGATCTCTAACGCCAATCACGTCCGAGCCGCGTCGCAATTCGCTCGGAATTTTTCCGTCCGGGTCTTCGCCCACCCCGAGCTCGCGACGAAATCGGAATTGGACGTGGCCGTAGCCTTGTCCGAAAGCGAGAGGCCTGCAAAAGATCTGCGCGTCATTTTTATCGATGGCGCCGCCGCCGGTGAGATTGCGCTCCATTTCGACGGTGAGGGCGGAACGCTTATCGTCGGTGATGCGTTGATCAATTTTGGCTCGCACGGTTTTGATTTTTTGCC
>CATPCN010000236.1 GCA_955652855.1 uncultured Chthoniobacterales bacterium
CTCCTGGATAAAATCGTTGTCGATCAAGTAACGAAAAAGCGACTGCAAATTCGGTGCAACCTGGATCTTCCTGGCTGTCAAAAGTTCGCCGGTTTTCTCGTCGATCATCGGATACACGTAAAGCTTCAGGCCGCCTTTAAACATGCGCCCCAATGCTTCGAGAATCCCGCCTTCCAGATTCAGATAGTATTTCTCGTCGAAGATTTCCAACAAGCTCGGAACGCCCATCACCAAACCCAGCATCCGGTTGGTGTAACGGGAAAGATACGCCGCCAGCCGATAGTATTCGCCGAACTTTGAAATGAGCACGGTGCGCCCGAGCGTGCCGAGAATGTCCACGCGCGCCAGAAAATCGGCGTGGTTCAATTCTCCTTCGGCGAGCAAATTCTCGAGCGTCATCTCCATTAACACGACGAGATCTTTTTCCGAACAACCCGATTGCGAAAGAAAAACACGGCGCGCTCCGTCGAGCATATCGTTGGTCGCATAAGTCACGGGTCGAAAACTGCCGCGCTCCACTAGAATAGCTTTTTTATAGAAAACCTCCGCTGGTTGCACGCTCTCTCCATCAGCCGTAAACATGACCGCGTTTGTCAATCCCTGACTAACCAACTGCAAGCTCATCAATCGATTGTCGATGGTAGCGAATGCGGGTCCGGAAAATTTGATCATGTCCACCTGGATCCGGCCGGACGCGAGATTCTCCTGCAGCGACAAAATCAATTTTTCGGGCTCACGGTGATAGAATGCGCCGTAGAGAAAATTCACGCCGATCACGCCGAGCGCTTCCTGTTGATCGACATTCGCCTCGTCACGCATTCGCACATGGATGATGATTTGGCTCGGCTCGCCGCGCGGCTCCGATTGAAAGCGCACTCCGAGCCAGCCGTGCGATTCGTTGAGCTGCTTGAAACTGCGTGCCGCTACTGTGTCGGCGAAAACAAAAAATGTTCGCTCGCTGCCGAACTTTGCGTTGAGCCGTTCACAGAGCAGGGCGTACTCGTGATCGAGCATCGTTTGCAATCGATTGCGGCTGACGTAGCGATCCGTCGTCCCGTAAATCGCGTCGCTGAAAGTCATGTCGTAAGCCGACATTGTTTTCGCGACGGTGCCGGCCGCGCCGCCCACGTGAAAAAAACGCCGCGCCACTTCCTGACCGGCACCGATCTCAGCAAAGGTTCCGTACTTCTTCGGGTCGAGATTAATCTGGAACGCTTTTTTGTCTGTGCCGACGTCCATCTCCGCGTTCATACGCAGCGAAGATGGGAGGTTTTGCGCGAATTCTCAACCCGCGACTTCTACAAACGCACGCGCTCCGCGCTTTTCGCCGGGATCCAACCGCGTTGATCGTTAGGCAAAGCCGCATAAACCCAATCGCCGCGTGTGCTCAGAATCTTGATTTCGCTGCCGGGCGGGAGCGCCAGCACACTGTTGGCATTGTCCGCCGTGGCCAGCCGCGCGTCGACATTTTGACCGGTAACAACGGCGAGGGCTTTGCCGCTGTCCCCATTCTCGAGCGAGTAAAGCGCGAAGACGGAGCCGGCAAAAATCGCCAGCGAAATAATCGATAGACCGATAAGTCCACCGGTGCGTTGTCGTGCAAACAGGAACCTCGTCACGAAAAACATCGACATCCAAAACGCGATCGCGGCCGCGATGGAGTATTGCGTGGGCGTCGCAAAAATCAGCGCCCGTTCCGTCGCACTTTTTCTTAATTCAAGCGCGCGCGCTTCGTCGCGCGCGATGTGCAGGTTCGCCTCCGCCTCGGGATGGCGCGGATCAATCGCAAGTGCTCGTTCATAATTCAAAATCGCCTCCCCGAAACCGCCGGTGCGAAGCCAGGCATTGCCTAAATCGTAAAAAACATTCGCGCTCCATTCTCCGGAACGCACAAGCGATTCGTAATCCGCAATCGCTTCTCGGAAATGTCCGGCGGCGTATTCTTCATTCGCTTTTGCAAACTGCGCATCGGTTGCGCCGCGAGCGGGCATGGCGAGCACGCTGGCGATCAAGAGAACTCCGAAAAATACTTTAGATTGGCTCATGCCTGAAGCTTTTCGATTAGATCGACAATTTCGCGTCGGCTCTCGGGTGAAATTGTTTCGCTGCCGTTTTGATTTCCGCTGTAACGCAATTCATCGCTCCGCTCGAACAGCCGGCGAAGTTGCTCCCGCGCCGTTTGATCGACATTAAAAACGGCGGCTGTCATCTCTGCGTCGACCGCGGTGGGATTAATGTTCTTTGCCAGCGCCGTCTTCAGTTGCACCGCGCGCGAAGCTTCGGCGAAATATTGCCGCGGCGAGCTTTCGCCGCGACGCAACTTGCGTTGCAGCTCCGCCATTTCCGCTTGCAGCGAAGCTCGACGTTGTGCATCGCGATTGCCGAGGCGCGTCGTTCGAACTTTCCAGCCGATAAAACCGAGCAGCACGAGAAGCGGCACCAGTTGCGCGCTCCAGAAAATCGGTCGCGCGAAAAGTGGCGTGAACGACTGCGGTCTCGCTGGTCGCTCCGTGAGTTGATAAAGAATGTCCGCGGGCTTTGGCGTTGTCGTCACAATCGCGCTTGGCGCCGCAGTCGCGGCAGGCCCGCCCGCGACGGTCGGCGCGGAAACGGTTTCCCCTTCCACCCGCACCGGAATCGGATCGCTGCGCAGTGTGACGTAATTTTCCTTGAAAGGGTCGAAGTAGGAAAATAGCAGTCGCGGGATGGTCGATTTCTGCTCGTTCGGCGTCAGCACGGTTTCGAATGATTTCGTGCCGCTGATTCCAACGTCGTCGTCCTGTTTGAATTTCGCAGACGGTGGATATTTATGCCAGCCGCGTTCGTCTTCAATCGACGGCGCGGTTACCCGATCGAAGCTGCCTCGGCCGGAAATTTCTGCCGTGACCGTAATTGGATCGCCGACACCGGCCGTCTTCGGTTTCGCGTTGGTCGTCATCGTGAAAATTCCTACCGCGCCAGAAAAATTTTGCGGCGCATTCGGCGGCAATGGTTTTACATCGAGCGTTGCTGGTTCGCTGCGCAACGTGATCTCTTTGCGTTGGGTCGGCGCGAACGCCGGATCGTTAAAAAAATTGTCGAAGAACGGATCGTTCATATCGAAGAGATCACGCGGCATGCGCGGGGTTCGCGTGCCCGGTTGCGAAATGCGCACGACGGGCGTGATCTCCGCCGGCCCGATGTCGATCTTGCCGGCGCGCGCGGCTGCGATCGCCGTCTTGAACGTAAGGACCTGATAAGTGTTTCCGTTGATCGTCTCGACCGTTTGGCGTCCGTCCGGCATTTTTTGCGTTGTAAAACCCTGACCGTTTATGCTCACGCCAGCGCCCAGCGATTCCACCCGCGCCCGCACGTTGAAAGCAACACGGACTTCCACCGGAATCATTTCGCCGACATACGCGCTGGTTTTCGTCAGAATCAATTCCACAAAACCAAACTTTGTCGGATCGACAGCTTCGTTCGTGCGATTTGAACGCGTCATGCTGCCTCCGCTTGAACCGGTCACGTTCAAGGTCAATTCCGGCGTACGCGCAGATTTTCCGTCGACCTGCACGGCTTGCGATGGAATTGTGAATCGCCCGGCGCGCATCGGCAAAATTGTGTAATTAAAAACCACGCTTGAGCGCACATCGAGGTTATGCATTTCGAATGACCGCGTCTCGCCGGTGGAATGAATCTCCAATCCATCGACATTAATTTCCTGCGGCGGGCTCGCGCTTCGAGTTCCGGTTACTTTGATCTGCAATTGCACAGGCTGATCGACGGCCGCCTGTGAGCTCGTCAAAACCGCGGTTACGCTCGGCGACTCGGCGCGCAACAGCCCGCCGGAAAAAAATATGAC
>CATPCN010000237.1 GCA_955652855.1 uncultured Chthoniobacterales bacterium
AAGACCGAAAGTGATTCAATCCCCATAGAGCGTGGTCCGGCTCAGTTCAACGCATTCTATCCGCAGTGCTCCGGCCAGAATCTTGGTTCGTGCTACGAGCATTGATCGCCGGAGCACTGCGGATAGAATCCTAGACATTATCGTTCACTCGGTGCGTAAGGATCGCCGTCTGTATACACTGAGACAAAAAAGTAGGCCGATGCCAAGCAGTGGAGCGGCCCCCGGCTCAGGAACAGCGCTGGTTGCCTCACAACCTGCCGTATCGATAGACACAGTATTCGTATCCATCGTCACTGCGCCGTTGCGCGCCAGGGCCCTCCCGCACTGAATACTCGCGTTGGTGTTCATGGTGATGCTCGTGAGCGCGAGGATATTTCCAGCAAACGAAGTAGTGGTACCCAAAGTCGCCGAGCTGGCAACCTGCCAAAACACGGTGTCGCCTTGACCGCCACTAATAAAAGAAACAGACGAGTTGGATGCGGTCGTTAGGGTACTCCCGATCTGAAAAACGAAGATTGCATTCGGATCGCCCAGCGCGTTGAGAGTGAGTATTCCGGTGAGCTGAGCCGACGAGTTAAAACAATAGACGCCTGGCGTGAGAGTAAGCCCACCTAGATCCTGACCAGTCAAGTTCGTTCCGCACGCTTCCCCTGCGGCAAAATTGTATGCCGTAGTAAGGGTGTTCTGCGCGTTCATCGCAACTGCATCATTTGCGTGCATGACTCCGGGAGAGGTGACCATCCCTGGAGGAAAGCCAGTGATTGCTGTACCCGGCCAGACTCCTAAATCTCCATGCACGATGCTCGGCCCCGTATTGGTAACTGTGGATCCTGCAAGGACAGCGAAAGAGTCCGCTATTCCGAGATTGACGTTTATCGCAGCGCCATAAGCACTGAGCGTCCAAAAGGAGAGAACCACCAGACAAATGCAGCGCATGTTCATACTGCCCCTCCGATCACTGCCGTTATTTTTTCGCTGCTGACCAGCAGCGGATGGGATCACTCGGAACGGCAGGACGAAGTCCATCCCAAGTATGCGCCAAGGCGCCGCGCGTGTCACTGGTATTAGTCCCAGTACGATTCGATGGCCGGCCGCGAATCGCGGTTACGTCCGGGCACGCGTTGTTCGTGTTCGAGCTGCAGCGATTACTTTTCGATAGCACCGTAGACCATGTTGCGTGATGGGTCCCCAAACAAACTGAACGCCCCACCCGCTAGTTAACAGGACAGCAAAGTCTCGATGAATCGCACTCGTCCGACGCGCGGACTGCGAACGGATTGATGGAGCGTTGATTCCATTGGAGATGCTCGATACTTGTGCCCATACAAACCGCAGACTGAATCGTGCCTCCAAAGGCGCCGAACAATCCACACTCCAATGGTAGCGAAACGGCGCGATGGCGCTTACAGTGAGCTGAAACTGCGTAACATCGGCAAGGAAGGGTGTTACTCTGAAGCGTTCGATCCCATACAAATCCGAGGTGAGTTCGTTGGCTGAAGTTCACTTAAATGACGGCGAAAGCCTAGAGAGCGCTCTCAAGCGCTTTAAGCGAAAGGTACTGCAAGAGGACATCATCAAGGGCATCAAGAGTCACTCATTCTATTTGAAACCGGGCCAGAAGAAGCGCGTCAAGGCCGCGTTGGCACGAAAGCGCGCGCGCAAGAAGCGTTCCCGCGAGAGCGAACCGGATCAAAATCGATCGTAGTCGGCCCCTCCGCGCATCAAAATCCCCTTTCGATGGAGAACACCCAGCTGGTCGATCCATCGCCTACATGTCATCGGTACGCTGCCACTTAGGCGCGATTTAGAGCCCTTATGTCTTCGATTGCTACCACGAGATCAGGGGGGCGCCCTCAATTGACCGCGCGGCGACGCAGGCCTACCAGTGCCAAACAGCCCAGTCCCAGCTGGATCACTGTTGACGGCTCCGGTACAACTTGAATCTCAGCAAATAGTCCGTCCACTTCGCCGTTGATTCCCGCGTTGAAGAACAGCGCATTCGGATCGAAGCCCGAATTGGCTGCGCGGAAATTCAGCGCCCACAGAGCATCGTTCATGATCGGGTTGCCGGAAGCATCGAGGAGTTGGCCGAGGAACGCGCCAGTGACAGGGTCGAAAGCGCTGATGGTGCCGTCGCCAAAATTGCCCACCAGCAGATCGTTGCTGAAGTCGCCGAAGTTGCCGGGAGCCAGCGTAATGCCCCAGGGCGAGCTAAGGTGCGCGGCGGTGGCCAACCGCTGCAGGAAATTGCCGTTCGTGTCATACACATCGACTATTCCCTGATTGGTGGCCTCCGAGGCTTTGTGGGTGATGGGGTTCACCTGGGCATATTCCACGTAAAGTTTCCCGCCGAGATTCTGGATGTTATACGGCGAGTATCCGGCCGGCAGATTGGGATCAGTGAAATTGCCCGCGAGCGTTGTCTTAGCAAAGCTGGAGTTGAATACATCGATTTTCGCATTTGCGAAATCGGCGGCGTACAAATTGCTCGGTCCGCTGGCCAAACCTGTATATACGGCGTTATCGGTGGCCGTGAACTTCACCACGGCGGCGGTCGCATTCACCGCTGGATTCCAGCCGGAAATGGTTCCCGAGAGTGACGAGAATAAGAACAGCCCGGGATGTGTGGCATCCAAATTAAACGACGAGGTGCCGTTAAAGACTTGGCCGGTGGGACCTAGCGGGGTCGTAACCACTAGAGCCTGCGGTACTCCACTTCCGTTGTACAGCGTGGCGCGATTCGTAACCTGATCGGACACCCAGAACGGAGACGTAGGCGCGAACGACATACCCCATGGATTCTTCAGATTAGTATCTGTTTTGGCAGCTAGACCGGGGATGTCTGAAGCCAGATTGGTCTGAAAGTATATGGTCCCTGCCTGCAAGACACTGGGGATAAGTGCAAATGTGGCCACGGTCACAATGCAAAAGAGTCCACGCCGTGAGACCTTCGAAATATTCATGTTTGCTCCGATGGTTTAGAGTTTTCTGGGAACCCAGACTCACCATTAGATGCTCTTGAGACCGGGAAGCGAGTAAAAAATC
>CATPCN010000238.1 GCA_955652855.1 uncultured Chthoniobacterales bacterium
ATAGGAAGTGGTTTAATATCGGTTCGCGATCCGATTATCTGGACGTGCATCGAATCATTTTCGCTGAGCACTGGAAACCGAACTACTTAAAGGCGCCGCGATGGCCCGAGCAAGTTGCCCCCAGCGCCAATGTCGATCCAAGCGCGCAGGTCCGCGGTTGCTCGGTCATCGGCGCCGATTGCGCAGTAGGAGCGGACGTCATTCTCGACGACACAATTGTGTGGCCCGGTGCACAAATTGCTTCCCGAAGTCGGCTGCGCAATTGTATCGTCCGCTCCCGCCAAAAAGTGGATGGCGAATTCAATGATCGCGACCTTTAGCTCGATGAAAACGGATGCGCTCTTGCGCCAAACGCGAATTCATTTCCCGCGTTTCGACGAGACGGAAGTCAAAATCACTCCGATCGAGAAAGGCGGATCGGACCGCAAATTTTATCGTGTCCGCTGTTCATCCGAGCAAACGATCATCCTTGTAAAATATAATCTCGAGCGGGAAGAGAACCGGCACTACGTCCAGATCGCAGAGTTTCTTGCCGCGCACGAAATTAGCGCGCCGAAAATTTATTTTCACGATGCGGCGGAGGGTTTGATCTGGATCGAGGATTTGGGCGAGAAGGATCTTTGGAGTTATCGAAGCGAAAATTGGCTGGCGCGGCGAGCGCTTTACGAATCGGCGCTCGATGAAATCGCGAAGCTGCACCGATTGTCGGAGTCAGTCTGCGTGGAAATGCGTCAACATTTGCCGGCCGAATTCAACGCCGCGCTTTATCTTTGGGAGCAGAATTATTTTTTCGAGAATTGTCTTGGCCGCTATTTCGGTGCGAAGAAAAAACAACTGATCGAGCTCGCTGCGCTTCCGGCGTTAGAAATGATTGCGCACAATTTGGCGAGCCGGCCGCGCGTTTTGGTCCATCGAGATTTTCAATCGCAGAATATCATCGTGCGCAACGGCCAGGCTTATCTAATTGATTTCCAAGGGATGCGTCCGGGACTTCCGGAATACGATCTCGCGTCGCTGCTTTACGATCCGTATGTCGATCTTTCGGCCGGCGAACGGGATGAATTAGCGGACTACTATTGCGACAAGCAGCGGGGAAATGGCGTGGTGGCAAACGATTTTCGCGAAACACTGCGGCTTTGCGCGATGCAGCGGCTCATGCAGGCGCTCGGCGCGTACGGCTTTCTCGGACTCGTTAAGGGCAGCGACTCATTTCTGAAATTCATTCCGGCGGCATTAAAATCGCTTCGTTTAGTGACGCAAGAAATTGCTGACTTAGAAGAGCTTGCCGGGGTTATCGGAAATTTTCAGCATAACGAGTGAATTTAGCGCATCGGGGGCGGGCAACTTGCTTGTTGTTCAGCCTGTATGCCGATTCTCACTGCTGCGCCCGCGGCCCGAACAACTGTCACGCGCCCGGCGCGGCGCCTCGATGGACGAAGTTATGCGTGGGCCGCGGTGTTGATTGGCAGCAGGTTACCGGAAATCGCATGCCACGAGCTCGGCTTCAAAGGAGGAATGTGGGTGCCGCTCAGCCAAACGGCTGTTCTCATCGCTCTGGCAATTGTCGCGGCTAAACGGTGTCCGATCAAAAATCTTGCCAGCTTTATTCTGGCAGTCGCGGTGCTGTCCTTCGGTTGGTTGTTCGCTGGGCCGTGGCTCGGGGCATCCAGCGTTATCCAATCGGCTTCACATAATCTTGGCTTGGGTGGCCAGCTCTTTCTCTCGCGCGCGATCCTCACGGCGGGGGCGTTGCTCATGATATTCATGCTTATTGGCAGCGGAATCGGTCGACGGGAATTGTTCTTGCGCTTGGGAAATTGGCGCGCCCGCGCGCAGCCGGAGCCATTTCTATGGTTTCACCGGCCGGTTCCCTGGACGCATGTTGCCGCGATGCTTCTGTTGATCTTCGGCGTGGCTCTGCCGTTGTATTTGTTTTTTACTGTGCATCCGCAATTTGGACGTGCATACCACCTTCTCCTGTTGCTGCCCTGGGCTATTGCAACCTCAGCACTGAATGCAGCGAACGAAGAATTTCAATTCCGCAGCGTGCTGATCGCCCGTTTAAAAAATGTCGTTTCTCAACGGGAAGCAATGCTCCTTACCGCGGTGCTTTTCGGAATCAGTCATTATTTTGGGCAACCGTCTGGCTGGGGCGGTGTCTTTATGGCAAGCGCAGCCGGGTGGATTTGGGCCAAAAGCATGATCGAGACGCGCGGGTTCACTTGCGCGTTTACGATTCATTTCATCCAGGACATGTTCGTCTTCAGTTTTGTCGCCATGGCGGTAGGCCCTTAAAACACGACGGGCGCTTAAGCCAGAAAAGGATTTGTTCGCCGCTCGACTCCGATGGTGGTGGGCGGTCCGTGGCCGGGCAAAACAGTGATCGTGTCGCCGAGCGGGAATAATTTCGTTTTGATTCCGCGAAAGAGCAGTTCGCCATCTCCGTCGGGCAAGTCCCACCGCCCGACGCCTCCGGCAAAAAGAACGTCGCCGCCGATCAAGAGTTGTTGCGTGGACGAGAAAAAGCAAAGGCTGCCGGGACAATGCCCAGGCACTTCGAGCACTTCCATTTCAAGTCCGAGAAATTTTCTTGTCGACGTTTCCTCGATGAAAAAATCCGGAGTGGTCGGCTCGATTTCGAGCTCGAACCCGAAGCGGCGGAAAAAATCGCGATCCGAAATCATCGGCGCAGTCTCTTGGTGGCAGCCGATCGTACAATTGAATTTGCGTTTAATCTTCGCCGCGTCCTGAACGTGGTCGATGTGGCCGTGCGTGAGCAGCAGCAGTTTTAGATCGCCATGTCGCTTTTCGAGCCATTCACAAGCGCCATCGGGCGCGTCGAACAAGATCAAACCTTCCGGCGCTTCGATGAGATAGCAGTTGGTCTCGAAAATTCCGCCGCAAAAGCTTTCGTAATTCATCTGATGCATTCTACTTGCTGAGGCGGCCGCGGCGAATAGCGGGTGCGATTGTTTCCCGTGATCAAGGGAACGAAACTTGCATGCAATAGAGGCTGGCCGCCCCCAATCTTTGAATGTTTTTCGGCGAGGGCTGTCTCACTCCCTACATCTCGATGTTCTCTCCTCGCCCATCTTGCGTTCGGCCCAGACTTCTGCGACCTTGCTAAACCCCATTTTTCCAAAATGAAGCTTCGTTTCCGATCTTTCGCGGCCTTGTCGGCCGCTTTTTTTGCTCTAGCCCTCGTCCCGGCGCAGCCGCTTCAGGCGAAGTCGGATCTTGAGCAAGTTTGCGTCTCAGTTGGCCGACTTCTGGAAGAGGGCCATTACACGCATCAGCCGCTCAATGACGAGGTTTCCAAAAAATTTCTGCGCACCTATCTCGAGCTGCTTGATTTCAGCCACCTCTTTTTCACGCAGCAGGAAATCGATGTGCTGAACGCAAAATACGGCACTTCAATTGATGACGATGTTTTGCTCGGAAACCTCAAGCCAGCCTACGAAATCTACGACCTCTACACAAAACGCGTGGATGAGCGCGTCGCGAAGATCAAAGAATTCCTCAAGCAGCCCGCCGATTTCAAAACATCCGCCACGATGGAGCTGAACCGGCAAAACGCGCCGTGGCCAAAAGATGAAGCGGAAGCCGATGCGCTCTGGCGTGGACGGATCACGAATGAATTGCTGCAGGAGCATTTGAGCGAACATCCGATCGAGCCGGGCCTGCAGCTTGTGGCGCGTCGTTACGATCGCCTCGCGCGTAATGTTCACGAGGAAGATAAGGACGAACAAGTGAAGCTCTTTCTCGATGCGCTCGCCCAGACTTACGATCCGCACTCGGAATATCTGAGCAAAGCCGACCTGAAAAATTTCAGCATCAACATGGGTCTCTCGCTCGTCGGCATCGGTGCGATGCTCCGGTCGGAAGACGGTTATGCCAAGATCGAGAGCCTCGTGCCGGGTGGGCCCGCGCAGACAGACGGTCGCTTAAAGGTGGGCGATCGCATCACGGCGGTCGCGCAAGGTGCCGCTGAATTTGTCGATGTACGGGATATGCGGCTCGACAAAGTCGTCGAAATGATTCGGGGCAAAAAAAACTCGCACGTTCGGCTCCTCGTCATTCCTTCGGACGCGCCCGATCCATCGCGCCGCAAGAATGTCGATCTCGTGCGCGATGAAATTAAGCTGAAAGATCAGGAAGCGCGTGCCGACATCATCATTAAAAACGGCGAGAACGGCTCGGTGAAACTCGGCTGGCTTACGCTGCCATCGTTTTATGCCGACATGGATCGACATCAAAAGAGCACAACTAAGGACGTGTTGGCGTTGCTCAAGCGTTTGAAGAAGGAAGATATTTCCGGCCTGGTTGTCGATCTTCGGCGCAACGGCGGCGGCTCGCTCGAGGAAGCGATCGCGCTCACCGGCCTCTTTTTGAAATCGGGACCAGTCGTGCAAACGAAAGGCTCGAACGGCAACATCGTGATCTCAAGCGATCCTGATCCGGGCATCGCCTACTCCGGGCCGCTCATCGTTCTCACAAGCCGTCAGAGTGCATCGGCCAGCGAAATTTTCGCAGCCGCGCTGCAAGATTATGGACGGGCCGTGATCGTGGGCGACAAGAACACGTTCGGCAAAGGCACCGTGCAGACGATTTTGGAAATCGGCCGGTTCACTTCGCTTCTCGGCAGCCGGTCACAAGATGATGGCGCGCTCAAATTGACGATCCAAAAGTTTTACCGCGTCGCCGGTGGTTCGACACAGTTGCACGGCGTCGCGTCTGATATTGTCTTGCCGAGTTTAACCGACCAGCCGGAGTTTAGCGAAGGCGCGCTCAAAAATTGTCTGCCTTACGATGAAGTTCCGAAGGCGAAATACACGAAGTGGTCCGAATCGCATTCGCTTTTTCTCGATGAACTGAAGCGCAGATCGGCCGCGCGCGTGCAAAGCAATGCCGAGTTCCATTACGTCATGGACGACATGGACCGGTTGCGTCATCGGTTGGATGAAAACCGAATTTCGCTCAATGAAGATGTGCGCCGGACCGAGCTCAATGAGGACAAAATCCGCAAGGAGACCCGCTCCAAGGAACGACTCGCCCACGCGGAAACCGACGAGAAAATTTATCGGCTCACGCTCGATACGG
>CATPCN010000239.1 GCA_955652855.1 uncultured Chthoniobacterales bacterium
TCGCCGTCGTGCCCACGATCACGTTCGTGTCCTCAAAGAGAATGACAGACGGCGTAATGCGCTCGCTTTCGGCGTTAGGAATGATTTGCGGCTTCCCATAACTGTCGATGTGCGCGACAGCGGAAAAAGTGGTTCCGAGATCAATGCCGACTGCTTTGCGGGTAGCCATGGTAAGTGAGTGAGGTTTGCTCCACCTGGCATAAGTGCAGTTTCCATGCCGTATCCCAGAGGGGAATCCACTCCGGTTTCTGTTTAGAATAAGCGCCGTGAAAGCGCGCTAATCGCAGCGTTTCGCGATCACTTCTTCCGGACGCAAGAGTTGGTCACGCCAGAAGAAACCGCGTTTCACACGCATCACGATGCATCCGTCATCCTGTTGAAATTCGGCCGGTTCCGAGCTGACCACTTTGTGCACCGCGAGATCGACTTTGTCCTTCGGCTCGACTTCCTTAACCTCGAGCCGGTGCAGCACTTCCAGCAATGAATGCACCGCATTCTCGAGGTTATCGCGCCATTGCGCGACGGGATGCTGACGACTGTCGCCAGATTTGGCCGACGACATTTGCGATAAGATCGCGGTGAGATCGTCGTACAACAGAAGCAAATCGCGAATGAAAGGTTTCTGCAGCGATTCGTGCAGGAAATTATCGCGGTAATTAATGAGCTCATCGTGCAGAGAATCGAAGAGCCGCTGGTTAACCGTTTCGGTACTGCGGATCGAAGTGAGTTGCTCATCGATCTTGCGAAATTGTTCCGCGTAATCAATCGGCTTCGTTGCCGCGTTTGCCTCCGCGATCGCGTCGAGACGTTTCGACAACGCTATGTCGATCTTGTCCAACCGGCTGTGCAAAGCGCGCACTTCTTCGGTCAGTTGCTCGATATGACCGTCGGCACCATCGCCATTGGTGTGGGCGATCTTCTTTTCACGCTTCGCAGCTTTGCGCGCTTCCGCGCTCAGTTGTTGCATGGCGGATGCAAATTCGTCCTCGGTTTTTGCCGTTTTGCTCATTGGTTCAGCCTTCGCTTCGGTAAAAATTGCGGATCGCTTCCACTAATCCCGGAATGTCATGACGCCGCGCTTCGATATCCACTTTCAACCTGTGATCGCGCGCAGTTTTCGATGTGACGGGGCCAATGCTCGCGATTTTCATTCCTTTCGGCCATGGCAAGCCAAGCGCGAGAAAATTGTCCACGGTTGAAGAGCTAGTGAACGTGATCATGTCCGCGCCTTCCTCCAATAGACGGCGGCGCGCGCCGGTATCGTCGCGCGTTTCCGGTAGCGTGCGATAAGCCAAACCTTCGTCCACAATTGCTCCCAGTCCCGAGAGTTCCTTGGGGAGCAAATCCCGCGCCTTTTCCGCGCGGGCCAGGAGAATTCGCAAATTTTCCACGCCGCCCTGCTTTTTGAACTCACGCACGACGGCTTCAGCCACGAATTCCTCCGGCTGAAGATCGACATGCAGGTGAAAATCGCGCACCCGTTGCGCCGTCGCCGGTCCGATCGCTGCGATGCGTGCGGCACCGAGGTCGCGCGCATCGTTGTAGAGCTTGAAGAATAAATCGAAAAACGCGCTCACCCCATTCGGGCTGGTGAAAACGATCCAGTCGTATGCGTGCGCATCTTGCACGAGCTCGGCGAAAGCGCGCAGGTCGCTCGGCGGATCGATCCGAATCGTTGGCAGCTCGATGACATCGGCGCCAAGCGCGCGCAATTGATCGCTCAGCGCGCCAGCATGTTGTCGCGTGCGCGTAACGACAATGCGTTTTCCGAAGAGCGGACGCTTTTCGAACCACGCCAGTCTTTCACGTAACAAAACGACATCGCCAAAGACTGCAACCGCTGGAGCTGTGAAGCCGCTCTTCGCAACGCGTTGCGCGATGTTTTCCAAATTACCAACGAGCGTTTCCTGCCGTCCGGTTGTCGCCCAGCGAATCAACGCCACCGGCAAATCCGGCTTCGCGCCGCTCGCGATCATCTTTCTCGCGATCGCTTCGATTTTTTCAACGCCCATCATCATCACTTGCGTTCCGCCGAGTTTTGCGAGCGCGTCGAAATCAATCGCGCTTCCAGATTTTTGTGGATCTTCGTGACCCGTAAAAAAAGTGACGTGCGAATTCATTTCGCGATGCGTCACCGGGATTCCGGCGTAAGCCGGTCCTGCAATCGCCGAGGTGACGCCCGGAACAATTTCAAATTTGATTCCCGCAGCGACCAGCGCCTCCGCTTCCTCCGCTCCGCGGCCAAAAAGAAACGGATCGCCGCCTTTCAGCCTAACGACTGTTTTTTCCGCGGACGCTTTTTCGACAAGGAGTGCATTGATCTCTTCCTGCGTCAGCATGTGCGCGCCAGCTTTCTTCCCCGCGAAAATGATTTCGGCGTCGTCGCGCGCCCACTTCAACATTTCGGGATTGCAGAGATAATCGTAAATCAAAACATCGGCGCGCTCGATACACTCCTTCGCGCGCAGGGTCACCAATCCGAGGTCTCCCGGACCCGCGCCCACGAGAAAACATTTCCCGCCTTCGCTTTTACTTTTACTCGCCATGGGTTTGTTTGAACAATTGCGCAGCCAGCTGATCCCCATCTTCTCTCGTACCCTCGGTCGAGCTCGCTCGCGGCGTGATTGATTCAAGATCATATACTTGTGCGCGCATTTTCATTCTCTTGCCTTCAATCACGGCA
>CATPCN010000240.1 GCA_955652855.1 uncultured Chthoniobacterales bacterium
CACCAGCGCAGTACCGACTCGTCCGCTTTCTGGCCGGAGACAATTTTCGAAATGTTTTCGCCGTCGCGGATGATGATCAAATCATCTATCAGTGGGCCGGCGCCAGCTACCGGCAAATAGTCGCCTTTCGGGAACATTTTGTACCTGAGTTGATCCAGCTTGTTGAAAATCGCCGTTGCCCGCCGGAGGTAGTGAGGGTTGCTAATAACCTGATCACTCATAACGCCGACAGGACGCCGGGAAAGGCTGCATTAACATCTACCCGACCCGATCGAGGACCCGCTATTAGCCAGCGGACCTTCGGGACTGATGAGGAAGAGGCTTCCGGCATCGCTGAAGAAATCGCAGCGACGGAACCAGCCAAATGGGGTGACACCGCTGTGCTGGGACGCACCAGGGCAATTTTGCAACCGGTGCTGAATGCCCTACGGGCCCGGTCAGTGAAGGCGTTCATCGTCACACGGCGCGATCGTTTCATCTCGCCGCAGTTCGTCTGGTTGCAAACCTGTCTTGACCAATCGCTGCGTCCAACGGACAGGCAAGTCTTTACTGCCATGGCCGATGCAGCGAACCGAATCGCTGGGACCGAACTCGATGCTGCCCTGCTTGCGGCCGAGGCTGAAGCGTCAGGCAACAGTTTTCTTGAGTACTGGGCTCTTGCGGCTAAGGCGTCTGACAATATGCTTGCATCGCGGCTTGCGGAATTGGCGCTTCGCATCGTGCAATCCAGGGCAGCTTGGCGCGCGGTGGTTGATGAGGCTCTTCGTTGGTTGCCGGAAACCGCGGGAACAGCAAACGGTGTAGTAACCGATGCGGCTGACGATAAGGCGGCCTGGGAAGTAGCCGCCCGTGCCATACGGGCCGAGAAGGGTGGCGCAATCGATTTGGCCGAGTTGCTACAAGGGTTGGCGCTTCGTCCAAAGGAACCCCCTCCCGATCCGGGCGCGGTAAGTCTCTTTACGATCCATTCTGCCAAAGGGTTGGAGTTTGAATACGTCTGGCTAATTGGTATGGCCGAAACCGTTCTTCCATCTTGGCAAAGTTTACAAACGAACGCTCGCCCCTCGGAGCTGGAAGAGGAACGCCGAAATTGTTTCGTGGCCATTACTCGAACTCGGCAAACCCTTGTTCTTTCGCGAGCCAGCCAGTACCGCGCCTGGCGGAAAGAACCATCCCGTTTCCTAGGGGAAATGGGCGTGCTGTAAAAGCAGCGCGTTGTGATTATTCTTTTTCGAAGCCGTGCTGCCGGAACTTAAGAGCTTTGCAGTTCTCGGTCACGGTTCTAACGACCTGCTCACTCGCTCCGCCTGGAATCGTGCCTTCGATTTCCAGGACGACTTTAACGTCAGAGCCAACGAGCCCGGTAAGATGTGCGATTACTTCATCTGCGATCTGGCTAGCGTCCCGACCTGCCCGTTCGGGATCCAACTCGACGGAGCCGTGGAACCGACGTGGTAAAGGCGCTTTCTTCTTCTCCTCGCCAGCGTCGGCCTCGCTACTGGCATCTTGCTCTCCCGTCGCGCCACCCGCTCCGTCCGTAGGCGAATCGGGGCTACGCGTTTCAGCCTGCAGTTGCTGTCGCGCGATGTCCGGCTTTACAAGCAATCCAGGATCATCCCCATCGTAGATGGACACATTCTGGCCACCGCGGAGTCCGCGATATCTTCCAGCGGCTTCGTCATAACTCTCCGCGTAGGCGAACGAATCTTCCGTCCAGGTGAGAAGTGTGAGGCCATCTCGGATCGCGTTGATCAACACTGACGGATTCGCTAGTCGCGGCAGGTAGATGTATCGGGCAAAATCATCGACCAGTTGCTTTACTGCGACATGATTGCCGCGCCAGAGGGGCACCCGATCTAATTCCATTCGTAGGCGATTCGCACCGAGGCTCGGGATGAGCAGCTCTTCGCTGACGATCTTCCGACTGGCCCGAACCGCGAGGTTCTCGCTGCCAGAGAGACGCGATGCCTGCCATTCAATCGGAGCTTGGGGGCCGGCTTGCGTGGAAACGAGCAGCCACTGATACGTTTCAGGCAAACGCGCGGTGACGACACTGTCCGCCGATTTCTTTTGCGTTTCCGCTGAACGCACCTGAAATGGCGAGAGATCGAGGCTTTCCTTCTCATCGAGGATTGATTCCCACGCGAGATATTTTCGTGTCGCTTCATCCAAGTCTTGCAGGCGCACCTTGTCAGCGGCCAGAAAAACCAGCGTGTTTCGAAAGATGCGCGGCGTATTTCCACGTGTCTCAAGAATCGCTTTAGCACCGACTTCAGCGGCATTTGCAGGCTCCTTGGTGTAAGTGTCCTCAAGTCCCAGAACGACTAGGCGGGCATCGAGATCATCTGGTACATCGGCGCTGTTTCGCGGCATTGCATGCACCCGCGCGAAATTACCGCTCTTGGCAAGATCCTGGCGGAGACGGCGATCAATTTCCAACGCCACCTTGTCGCTCTCGCGCTTGAGCTGCTCAGCGCGGTCCTCGGCTAACTTTGTTACCGTTGGCTGAGTTGAGTACCAAACGCGCGGGCCATCCTGATACAAGTAAGTCGCAGCCGCGGTGAGGCGACGGAGCGCATCGCCAAAGTGAGCGGGCGATTCGCCCGGCATCACACAGCCAAGTTTCACTCGGCGATCTTCGATTCCATGGTGCGCCGCCGCCGAAGTAGGCGCCGATCCAAGATAGATTGTTCGCGCCACACGACGGGTAGCATGAAGTTTCCCAAGATTCGCGACTTCGCCGTCAATCCGGAGCGGAAGCGAGTTCGGTCCGTCCACATCCTTTTCGATTACTGGCACCCAGTTATCAGAGAGATATCTCGTTAGCTCAAACTGCACTCGCGGATCGTCGATCGGAATCATGCACGGCAGGATCATGGGATTCTTGTCGCCCTTTTCCCATAAAGAGTGGATCACCGATGCCATAAGTCGCAACACGCCGCGCGTTCGTTGGAACTTCAGAAGCGTGGACCAATCAGCATACAATCGGTCGAAGATTTCAGGATGAATCGGATACGCAGCTTTCAGACGCGTTTCGTAGTCACTGTCGCGACATTCGGGCGGAAACTCTGCATGTTGCGCCCGATACAGGTCAGCAAAAGCTCGGGCAACGACATCGCGGTTCTTAAACTGATCGCCTGAAAGCGGCTCAAAAAGGCGTCGTCTTACGATTTCAAACCCTTCTTCCGCCGTAGCTGGCCGCCACGAGGATTCCAGGCGGCCGACGACATTCCGCAACCGATCAAGCGCCTCCCGTCCGCGGACACCGCCTACTTCAGTATCATCTGCTTGTGCATGCGGTGAAGTGCCAGTGTCGGACGCCGGGAGGGAGATAACGAGCAGGCAATTCCCTGCTAGCTTAGCCGACTCCGTGAGCGCCTGTGCGAAAGAAAACTGCGTCTCAAACCCGCCGGCTGGGAGATCGCTTTGATCGTGCAGTTGACGCGCGTAGGCCACCCATTCATCGATCAGGATCAGGCAGGGTCCGTGTTCTTTTAGTAACTCCCGCAATAGATCACCAGGGCTTGTCGCATTCGCATCATCAGCGGCGATTTTGTTGAATGCTTTCTTACCACCAAGCTGGTAGGCGAGTTCGCCCCAGAACGTTCGGACCACGGTTCCATCCGGTTTGGTGCTCGGGGTACTTGGCGAAATCTTCGTGCCGACCAGCACTACCCTCTTAGCTTTTGGCAAACTTTTCACGCCTGCCTTCGCCATAACAGCATCAACACCCGCCAAGTCTCCTGGCGTTGAACCGGAGAAAAGGTGATAGAGCGCCAGCATTGAGTGCGTCTTGCCACCGCCAAAGTTCGTTTGAAGCTGAACGACGGGATCGCCACCCGTGCCGGAAAGGCGTTGAACCGCTCCGACAAGCATCCTTTCCAAGCTTTCGGTGAGGTAAGTGCGCCGAAAGAACTCTTTTGGATTCTTGTATTCGTCTGTGCCCTCGCCGAGATGCACCTGCCAGAGATCCGCGGCGAACTCCGCCTGTTGGTAGCGGCCGCTCGCGACATCTTTGTGCGGTGTGACCACTTCACGCCACGGCGGCAGTGCTGTGCCCGCTGCTGTCTCAATGAGCGAGCCGCCGGCCTTGCGCTTTTCGCCCCGCACCTGCTCATCGAACCGCAGGCGCAGCAGTTCCATCTTCATTTTTTCTAGCTCCGCCGATTGCGGAGCCGATACAGCCGCAAGAAGCCGACCAATGCTGTCAAAAACGCGATACGCGTCATCTGTGCTGAAGGGTTGCTGATGCGCCCACTTGTTGCGCACATCACGTAACTCACTCACGAGACTGCGTTCGGCGTGGCCGAGCGTCTTACGAAAAACCTCGTTCCATTGATTCCAAAGAACGCCGAGCAACATAGAAACATCCCACTCCGGCTCGCCTTTCTTTTTCACGAAGTTGAGCTGTTGTTGCGTGAGTGTGCGCTTAGTTTCCTCAAACCAATTATCGCTGTATTGCGCTTTTAGCTCTCGCTCGACGAACGGCCGCAAACCTTCGCGCAAAAGCTCCATAGCCTTACCAACTCGCTCATGATTGCTGATCGCCATATATTCCGATCGCTAAAACTCCTGTTGCACCATACCGCCAACGGCGGGTGGTTGCTCTTTCCCTAAACGCATGATCTCAGGCCAGCTTTGGACGAGGCCGTTGTAGGCGAGCGCCTCGGCGGGGCGCTTTTTGCGTTCACAGAGCGTGTAAAGACGATAAGCCATTTCACGGGCCATTTCGGCCTTGGGGCCCAGCTTGGCAACCAGTTCCGCTGCTGCACCTTCGCCACCGCTCCCGAGCACGCGGATCAGATGGTGGACAATTTCCCAAGCAGTAAGCCGCGGGTCGGTGGTCGGATCCCAGTCTGCAGCGAGTTCATCTGGCCGCAGCAGTCGCACCCTGCCGTGTTTGGATTCGAGGATTCCAGCCTCGGCCATGCCGTCTACGCTTGTGTTTTTGGACTTGGATAACTGCTCGGCTACGCCGTACTCATCATCACTGAAGCCCGACTGCTCGAACCAGATCAGTGCCCAACGGCTATCGGCATCGAAATCGCCCTCCTGCTGGGCAAGCGCCTCGTCGAGGGTCTGGTTAATAAGCGCCAGCGCGTCGCGCACCGAGAGCGGCTTTCCCTCAGCGTCGAGCACCTTAGAGTAGTGTGTATAAACCGCCATGCCCGGACCGATGGCAGCCTGCGCCAAGTCAACTGGGGCGATATTGCCGCGCTGCAGGTTGGCAAGCGCAACTGGCAACTCGGCCTTGAGTGCGGTCACGAATTCGCGGCGGGTTGCTGTGGGCGCGTCGGTTTTTCGTGGCCGGCAGACGAGAACGATGCTCGAGGCGAGGGCGTTGGTGCCCGATGCAATCATGCGGCCCGCCCCCTCTGTTCGCATCGGCCAAGTTCCCGTAATTGCGAAACCAGCTCGAATCACGGCTTCAAGAAATGTGTCCCAACCTGTATTGGTAGTTCCCTCGTCATCATCGCTCTCGGTCTGCTTGAAGGCGTAGTAAATAGTGACTGGAAATGCCGGATGCGCCTGTTCGGCCAAGCGTCGCATAGCCTTCGTCATTCCATCGAGAAAGAACGCCTCCGCTTTCTCCTCGCCACCATGTCGATGGGGTAAGGCGACAAGCTCCTCAGTTTTCGGAACGGTGAGCGTGGCAAAGAGGTCAGGGAACACAGGCTTTAATGATCGCCGCAGCCAGACATAGAAGAAGTCCGACAGATCGGCATAAGCGATGTTGTTGTAGTAAGGCGGATCTGTGCTGAAGACACAGACCTTGCCTCCGGCCACGGTAGTTTGCGCGTCGCACTGAGTCGCAACGCCAGCGGCGCAAGGCATAGCCAGTTCCAAATAATTACTGACTGAATTAGTGCAAGTGATTACATCACCGCTCGATTTTCCAATCGGATTACATTCAGCAAAGTCCCACGTCATCGCAAGACCTTGGCGCGGCATGCAATCCCGGAGCGCGTTGTCTTTAGGAAGCCACGAAGTCAAATTCGAACCGTAGTAGATCATCCGATCCAGCACACAAGCTAGGTAAGTACTTATGGCATCGGCATACGCAGTCACGCCATTACCGCCGGCCCGAAGAGGTGTCTTATCGTTGGAAAGGTTTGCCGCCAGTGCATCGCGTTCAACCTTTTCACGTGCCTCCTGCACCAAGTCGGAGAACGTCGTCAGCGCAACGAGCTGCCGGGCGGTGAAAAGGTTGCCCCACCGCTCTAGCCCATAGGGTACGCAGGTGCCTCCAGTGAGACGCGCCGGGACGTCGCCCTCTGGCTTCCATTCTGGACTTCTGCTCCGCGCTAGCGTCTCCATCGCCGTGGTCGGCGACAAGAACACTCGTCCGCGCTCACCTTCGGCGACCATTGCCATAAGGCGCTCGCCCATTCGGCCAGACTTCGCCTCGGCGCGGATGTACTCATATCCAATAGGCACGCCTGAAATTAAGCAGGTGAAGGCCTTTCGTTTTCCCGCTGAAGTTCCCGTCGTCGCTGCCGCGGTGTTCTTTGGTTTGCCAACCTTTACGGTAAAGCGATAGCTCCCATTTTCGATAACCGGTTCGACATAGACCTCCTTGCCAGCCTTAGTGGAAAGCATGAACGTCGAAGCAAGCGGCACATCTACCTTAGCGAAGGCCGGGTTCGGGCTTTTTACCGTGCGCGCCCAAATCCAAGCGATGACGGTGAGCTTCTGTCCCTCGTATTTCTTCAGGTCTGGCCGCTCTTTTGCCATGGACGCTGTCACCTCAACCTTGGGGTAAAGGTCGCCGATGCGTTTCTCAGCTTCGTCCCGCATCCATCGACCGTAGTAGCGCACATCCTCAGCGAGTCCCCGCGCGCCCTGCCACCCCCGATCTATAAGTGACTTGTCCTTGCGTGACTCAGGATTTACTGGCGGCTTAGCCGCAAAGTTGGACGGGATCTCGATTATTGCCTTGTTAATTAGCACTGCCACCGGATTCAGATCGCTAGCGTAGCTCTCCAAACCGAACCATTGGGCTGAGAGTGGCAGGCTCCCGCTTCCCGCGAATGGGTCGCAGAATGGCGGCAACTTCTGCCGATCGAACAACTCCTTTGCCCGCGGGTGGTCGGCATTTTCAGCACATGTCCGCCGCCAGCTCTGCCAGATTTCATCGCGCGCGGCCTCCAGCACCGCCCCGTTCATTGTGTTGTCCCACAGAACGAGATCTTCAATGATGCCGAAGAGCCGCTGGCGTTCCTGGTCGGCCAAAGTGTCGTCGAGGGTTGGGGCCGGACCGGGTTCCGGAACCGATAGTCCAGTTCCTTTCGTCTTTTTTGCGAGGGCCGCCGCTTCCTCCCACAGCTTGAGACGAGCCTTGAGCGCGCTTTCAGCCTTGCGACGTAACTTTTGGTCCGAGCGGAGTACGTCCAAATAGATCGAAGGGTCATCGACCATCTGCGCGAATATCACCGCCCTTGCCGCTGCCAACGGACGTTGAGCCCACCACTTATGGAACGAGGTCGGCCAACCTTTGGGAGCCTTTTGCTTTCTGCGCAGGGACTCCAAGTTGATAGCCTCCAGAGGCAACGCGACCTCAATGAGTTTCTTGCGCAGTTTGATCTGTTCCATTCAGGTCATCTTCTTCTCAAGATATTCGACGAACTGCGTCGCGTCGTTATATAGCTGAAAGACTTCGTCTGCAGTCTTATCGCAACTAAATATAGCGAAGTTCTGATGCACCATACAGTTGCGTAGGTGTCCGAGCTCTAAGAAGCGCGAGGCCGCGCTTTTCAGCTTTTCGTCCCCATTGACTTCGGCCTTCATCTCGGCCCCTAACTCATCGCCAAACAAATTAAAGAACGTGTTGCAGCCGCTCGCCTTGTCCCACGTGAATAGTTTGAAGTATTGGCCTTCTATTGCCTTTCGTTTTACGAACGACATCAACCCCGAGTCGCCGGCCGTCCTCTTAGCCATGAAGGCCAAGAGTATTTGGACGATCCGTTCCTCAAACAGACTCGCCGCCGCTAGAGCGAGGGTCTTTCGAAAGCTGTCCTCCGCGACCTGAAGATGCGATATTTCATTGTTCTTCGTCAGGTACTCAACCAAGGCTTGGTTGCCAGCGTACAGGCTCTCGATGATTCCCTGCGCCATGACAACCTACAAAAGAAGCTCTCTCGCTCTGTTTATTCTGATCGTAACATTGGTGGTGCCTGCCGTGTCTTTTTGAGTTGCCTCCGTGAACTCAGGATCAGCTTTCAGCGCCTGCAGTTTGCTGGGATCGATGGGATGAATCACAAGTGATTGATCCTTAAACGCCTGCCTACAGACCGCCGTGAACACGGCTTCATACATTGATATATTGAACTTCCCGGTAACCTTTCCGAAAAACGCGCGCTCGTTCAGGCCCGCAGCAGCATCCAAAAAAGACGTGAATAAGCTCTTTAAATATACAATGTCCTCTGCCGAACAATTCTTACACTTTCGTGAGAAGGCATTCAGAAACTTCGCCATCGAAGGTTTATAATTGTTGCCGTCCACCAACATCGCGAAGCCTCGCAACAAAATTTCGAAATCCTTCATGTGTAAATCTGGCTCCGCGAAGCCCAGTAGCCGTCGCCATCTCTGATCGAGATTTACTTCGTGAAGCATGTCGTAGAACGGAGAGTGATACAGGCTTCCGCGAATTTCTTGGGGCTTTAAATTCACGCCGCCAGAGTTCAAGCGATTAAAGATTTCGTATATCGACGAGTCGTCCTCCTCAGGAGAGTTCTGTTTGATGATGACGTTACGAATAGTACGTAACTCAAAGGTCCCCCTATATTGATCTAACGTAGAATAATTCAGGCGCCGGAGTTTGTTCGGCACACCCGGGAGGTGTTCAGGTAGCTGCAGATTGAACTTCGTGAAGAAGCTGTCGTCTTCGAGCGTCTCAGCAGGGATTTTCCCAAACTGGTCGAAAATGTGCCTGAGTTCGATTCGCTTCTCCTTCCTGGGAAATCGCTGCTTGATAAAGTAGTAGATCGACATCAATCGCTGTTGACCATCGATCACAAGGAAACGGTTACGAGATTCCTCGTATAGAAATATTTGAGGGATCGGAAGTCCGATGATAATCGACTCGATGAGCTTCGACGCCCGCTTAATGTCCCAGACATAATTGCGTTGAAAGCCAGGTATCTTCACTGCACCCGACTCAATAAAGGAGTGCATGGTTGAAATATTGAAGTCATTGGGAGACGCCGTGATGTCATATTCGCGAAGTTCGTACTCTTCTGCTTCGGCACTATCTCCCTCGAACCAGTTTTGTGATCCGGCGCGGTCCGCTAGCATCGGGGATTCTGTCTCGTCTTCTTCTGTCATAATAGCGGTCTAATTATCCCGGAGGATGGGCTCGTTTGATTACTTCACTAAAGTCGTAATTCACACTCGTCACCCCAAAATCCGGTTCTCGGCGAAATGGCTGGCGAAGGTAATGGACCTGGTG
>CATPCN010000241.1 GCA_955652855.1 uncultured Chthoniobacterales bacterium
CCCAGATTGGTAGCACTATCGCCGCCTGCGAACTTCGTCGAGCCAACGCAGTTTGCGACAGTGCCGCCGACATTCGTAGTTCCGCCCGCTGCCACAAGCGTGGAGGAATCTTTAATCCATGTATTCGACGTCGGGCCTGTACCCGACCCAGTCGTGCCGCCATGCACACCGATCTGATACGTCAGAGTCGCTGGGCAGGTGAAATTGCTTATCTTTGCATATGCGCCACCACCGCCGCCGTCAGATGACGCAGTGTCGCCGCCTCCGCCGATTGCTTCCCACGTATTGGCGGCATCATTATAGTCGGCTGGCCTCGTAAATGAGGTGCCGGAGGTAAGAAAAACGACTTTATCGGCCATTCAATGGACCCCTAATGGCCGACTTATAGCTCTCCGGCGGTAACATTAACGTCGAATGGAGTGCATGTATTCACGCCGTCCGCGCCAAACGAGGCGTCCAACCATCGAGCTGTGGACAGAGCTAGCCCGGAAATCACAACAGTTAGTGAAAATGGATGAGGCGTCGCCGAGCTATCCATTGTCAGCGTTTGCGGCGAGCCGACCACGGTTCCGGTAAGTGCGGCGCCGTTTGCCGGCGCGCTGCCGGATCCATGGCGCAACCGTATTGCACACTGGCCGCCGACCGCTGTGTTTTGCATCGAGCCAAATATTGTCACCAGCACGGTGCCGGTGTTTGTGGGGGTAATTGAGCCAGCTAGACCCATCATTACGAGCGTGGCGGAGCTGGTAGCGCCAGGCGCGCTGACGGATGTCATGGATGAGGCAGGTGTTTTATATGTGACACTTTGGGTCGGCCATGATCCGCCGATCGTAATGCCATTACCTGCCGTAATGCCGGCCCCCGTCCAGGTTACGTTGGCGCCTTGGATAGTAAAGCCAGTGCTCGCAGCTCCCGATGTCAGCGTACCAACACCCACCAAATTCGGTAGGCTTGTAATTGACGTCGTTATGCCAGCGAATGAGCACGAGCGATTCAGCGTGCCAGTCACCACCTCGCAGTACCATGTTTCTGTACCTCCATATGGCGTCGTTTGCGCGGTGTAATTAGTCGGCGGATTCTGGGCGCCTAGAGGTGACGCCCAGACAGGGAACGCGATTGCGAACGCAAGAAACCGACGCATCGCGCGCATTATTCATCCCTCATGGCCTCGGCCAACCGTGGCGTTAGAATTGTAACCCAGTTACGCTTGCACTAGCATCTACCGGAACCCATGTGGAACTCGCCCCGCCGAGGGACCGCCACTTTACAATGCCGTTTTTGTTCGCAGGTATCACTGCCGTAAGGCCCCCATTTACATCAACTGCGGATAGGGTAAACGCTCCCGGCGTTGCTGCCGATCTGACGATGGTGAACTCCATCCCCTTTGGAACCGAAGTGCCTGGCAGATTCACCACAATGTTATTGGCGAGCGTAGCGTTGAAAAACTGCACCCTCCCGGAGTTGAGTGTCATGTTGACCGGCGTGGTCGTTCCGTTTTGGGTCTCGGTAAAATCCTGGGATAAAACATTTGTATCCAACACCGGTAGTGCCACTGCGCCAAGCACCGCTCTGAGGTCAGTTGTAACTACGGACGTATTGACTGCCGGGCCGTTAACTATGCCAGTGACTGATTGTATTCCAATACCGCCATACGGCAATAGATACGCGCCAGTCCCAGTACCACCTTGCAATCTACAGCTCAGTCCGGCTATGTTTAATAAGGCTGGCGCAGTAACACTATAGATAAATGTTACGAGGGACCCTGTAGTAAGCAGCAACGACGCCTGGCAGTTGATAATTGTCGCCGTTCCCTGCTCAAAACTCCACAATCCTAGTGTCCCGGACACGGTGGCAATCTCCACCCTGCAATTTATCACAGCCACCGTGCAATTAATAAATCTCATCTGCGAGAATCCAGAGTATGTCCCCAGATTAAATTCAACATTCTTGATCAGAACTGTATCACTCGCTACGACGTATATGGACTGTTCGAACGACAAGTCATTTCTAAAATAGCAATCTTCAACCAACACTTCCGGTTGTCCGACTGCTGTGGCGCATCCAAGCCACACCCCGGCCCCGGCTAGTGTTGGCCCGAACCAACATTTGAGGACGCTAATTCCCCAGACTGATACTGTATTGGAGGTTGCTTTGATAGATATTGCCCGGTAACCATTTATGAATGAACATTGCCTGATCGTAATTTCATAAAACGTTGCTCCATCAGGGGCGTTAAAATAAATTGCGACAGACAGAGTGTTCGAGGATGTTTGTTGCGTGGCCCATGTAAACTGAATATTATTGATCTGCCACCCCCACGTCAGGGTTGTGGTCAGCTGAAAAATCGGCGTATTATTCGTGTTCTGCTTGATAACTGTTCCACCCATCGATCCACCTTCGATGAACCAGCCAGTTCCAAACGGAATCGTTATCGCCGACGAGATTAGATATGTGCCTTGTGGAAGAAATCCGCGAAGCCCTTTTGGAACGATGTATGTGATAAGCGCCTGCAACGCGGCGGTGTCATCCGCTACGCCGTCGCCTTTTGCCCCGAACGATTGAGCGTTTACAGCCGTCCCGCCATACAAATCCACGAAATTCTTCTGGATCGCATCGAACGATTGGGAATGCTCGGTCAGGGGAATATCAGCCATTTATGCATCCCTCATGGCCTCGAACAAGCGACCGGCAGCCTCCCAGCGCTCCAGTTTCCTTTCAATAACATCGCATGGCTTGCCAACACAATGCTTGCAGATCAGCGCGTCGCAGCAGGTGCAGCGGCCACCCAACTCTACCGGATCGCACTTCGCCGGAACAAACGTAACCCGATTGCAATGCTTGCAGGTAAAGGAGTCCTCCTCTATCGTTCCCGCGTCAGGGTCGACGATAATGGAATATCCACCTGGCTTCCGAAACATAACTCAGAAGTCGTCGTACTTGAAGTCGACCAGAACAAACGATGTGTAGGTTGGCGATAACGCCCGCCCAACGAGTCCGTTCAGGTTTGTCGCCGGCCAGATCAATTCCGAGCCAGGATTGGCAAACCATTGCTGCGCCGCACGCTGGTTAAGAGACCTGGACCATAGCGAACCAACGAATGCCGTGCCGCCAGTGACGGTCGGCTCGACGGTGTGATTAACCGCCGTAACCGACCTGGTTACCACATCCGCTGGGTTGACTGGGTTTGCCGCAGGAGACGGGGCGGAGGCAGTGCCAAGCGTAGTCGATCTCGCGACGTCATAGACGATCTGACAGTCCGTCGCGTTAGGCGGGCCATCTGCGCCAACCGCGATTTCGACGATCTGACCACGGCCGAGTGTGGCGGTCACGGCCTGAATCAGTGTCTGGGACTTCAAAGTAGTCGTCAGCGCTTGCTGAGAGCCGGCCATTCTATTGTTGACTGAGTACCTTGCCATTAGATTTTATCCTTTTGGTAGCGGCGGCCGCCCTGGCCCGCGCTTCTGTTCGTCGACCTCGGGCTTTGTTGCTTCCTGACGAGGCGTCGGATCACGATGGAAGTCCGCCGGAAAGTGTCCAGCTGGAGGCTCAAGCTTGATCTCATGCCCAACTTTTACCGGATGCGTTGTCGAAGGCCCTGCGGCTTCCGAGATGTGCTCCGCCGTCTGATGCTCCGGCTTGAGGATGACCTTGTAGTCCGCGCTCCAACCGGCTGGGAGATGCACGCCGTCCGGAAGATCGAACAGGCACGCCTCACCGGTTGGCTTGTAGCCCCACTTGGTTGCCATCACATCACCGCTGCTTCGAAGTAATTCAGGGCGATATCGGTCAGCGCGGTCGCCGCATTACCGGTTACCGCAACGAGGATATCCTTGGTTTCGTCAGCCGTTAGGAATGATGGAGCCACCTGAACGATGAACGTTGGCGCCGACCCGAACCAACTGAGCAGACCAAAGCCTATCTCGTTGTTGACGCCGACGACGTCCATAATTGCTGCCTCCAGCAGGAACGGCAGAGCATTCGTCACCACGACACCGGTGGTAACCAACGTCGTTCCGCCGGCGCCCACTGTCGCACCAACCACTGCTGTGGCCGGGTTAACGATGATCTTGACGGTTTTGTTGTTTGCGGTTGCGCCAAACATGCCAAACGCGGATATCCTAATGCCGCGATTGGAGCCTGCTGCGTCGAACGTGTTGGCCGGAATAGTGAAGGCCGCAAGAACGCTGTCGACAGCCAGAGCGCCAGGATTGACGCCAGCTACCGGGAATGTCTGCCGCCCGGTGCCGCCCGGGAAGTAATTTAATTGCTGAAGGCCGAGGCCTCCAGTCGATGCGGTTGCTACGGGCATTTCTTAAACTCCCTATGGGATTAGGTTCCGGAAAGCCGTACGGCCAGCCGCTCGTCTATAACCTTGACGCCGTAGAGGACATCCAGACGCCATGCATTGTTGTCGTTCGTTCCGTCATAAACCGGAATCACCCGCACGCTGATGCCCTTATGGGACATGCGTGAAACCTTCACCGCACCTTCCGGGCGAACCATGGGAACCATGACCAGCGCGAACGCATTGCGGTGGAAGATCATGTTTTGCCGGAAGTTGGTGGAAGCAGCACCAGACCATGTCAGGACAGCGCCAGCAGCCGGAGCCGCCGAGATGTTCTGATAGGCGCCGGTCAGGATCATCGCAGGGCGGATCGTCACTGTGGCCAGGCCGCCGCCGTCCGCAGTCGCAGCGGTTGTAACCGTGAACTGCTTCAGGAAGGTCTGCACGCCTTTGTTTACAGGGTTGACATCGAACACGCCGGCAAGGGTAAAGACTTCGCCAGCGGAAATTGTGCCGCCTGCGCCAAGACCGCTGATGGCCAGTGTTTGGGTGCCGGTGTCCTTTGATGCCGCGTATGTTGTCGGCACGCCGGAGTTGTTAGTGCCGTTGGTGCGGGTTCCGGTGGTGAGCGTTCCGACGTTCTGGACGCCATACGCCTCGACGCCATCGATAGTGCCTAGGATGCCACGCCGATAAGCTTCGCCTACAGCTTTCTCGTTGAAGATGGACGATGGGCCGGTGATAGATGCGAGCATGCCGCGCTTATCGCGAGGGGTGAGAACGGCAGTCCGGTCCTCGAGAGGCACAGCGCCGTTGTTGAGACGTTCGGTGCCGGCTGCGAAGCTATCGAAGTTGGAGAGAGTGGCGCCAGGAGTTCCAACCCAGTTGTTGACGTTCGGAAAGAGTCCAAACAGATCCACATCGACTTTATCCGCCAATCTGACCATTGCAGGCTCGATAACCCGCTCCGCCAGATCGCCAATCTTAAGAGTTAGATCGGTGGAGGTAAAGCTGAAGTCGACACCGACTTGCTGGTTAATAACGACCGAGGTTGAGCCTTCGGTTGTGTCCTGAGCCGCCATGATCGGGCCGGTACGGAGCGTGTACTGCGCCGGCTTGCGGATTGTAACGGTATCGCCGATTTTGTAGCCGTTGATGTTTTTGTCGAATTCTGACTCGTAGCCGCGATAGACCTTATCGGCAATGACGAGGTTGTTTTCGAGGATCATCAACGCTTCGCGGGCAATGATAGCCGCGGTAAGCATCGTATTGGCCATAGCCTTAATCCCTTAGGATTATAGGCTCTTTCCACCGCCAGCTTTGCGCCAGGATTTATATTCCTCCATCGACATCTTTTCAGGGTCGTTCTTGGAGGGTGGCGCGATACCGCCTTTAATCGGTTCGACGGGAGCAGGAGCCTTGGTCACAGTTTTAGGTGTGGCCGAGGATACGGATGCTTCCAATTTACCGATTTCCCGCGCTGCCGCGAATGGCGGCATTTCATTAAGACGTTGAACAACCTTAGGATTCTTACTTAGATAGTAAGCTAGCTCTGGGCCTTTGTCCGAAGATAGAATTAGGTGAATAACCCCGGGGTGTGTTGGCGACATCGTCGCCGCCTTCGTGACTTCATCGAAATCCTTAAGAGTCTCCCGCGCCTTGTCCGCACGGTCCTTAAAGGCCTCAATAATCTCGTCCTGTTCCGCTTTTTGATGCTCCTGGGCCTGTTCGGCCTTTTGCCTCAATTCACGGTTGACGATACGTCTCTCGGTTTCATATGCAATTGTCGCATTTTGATACGCGAGATAGTCGCTGAAGTCCTTTTCCTGAGGTGCTGCTCCTATTTCTCTCTCTACGAGGCTATGTAGCGCCGCTGCATCGTCCTGTTTTGGAACGATTGCCTTAAGAGCATCCAACTCGGCTTGCGCGGCCGCCAACCTGGCCTTAAGCCGTGCTGTACCGCTCCGCTTTTTGCGCTCCGGCTCACTTTCTTCGTCTGAATCCTCGGCCTGCTCCGCGTCTTTCGCGGTTTCTTCGGCTTTGGGCTCTGTATCTTCGGGGGTGACCTTTTCCGTGTCCTCGGCGGCCGGCGTATCGTCGCCAGCATCTGCGTCAAGATCGGTAATTAGGTCCTTTGGCTCGGGAGCCGGCGTAGTCGCCTGCTCAACCTTGTCCGTGTCAGCCATAATATGCCTTATTTTCCTCGTTGCAAGCGATTTTTAATCCAAATCTGGAAGTTGCTCGAACGTCACAAACCGGATCATTAAATCCGACTGCACATCATCGCCAGCCACAAACTTCCCATTGTCTATTTCGTCTGTTAGCGGCATGGCTGCATCACACTTCCCGACCCACCAACCATCCGAGCGCTCTTGATAGCCTTTGGTAGTCAGATACTCGCGCTGGCGCTTTCTAGCTTCTTCAAGTGTCATCTGGCCACCATATCCAAATCGTGATCAAAAGGAAGAAGAATTGACCTATGTCGGCGCTCGTCAACAGTCAATGGCCTCCAACAGTCCTCGCATACCCATCCGTACCAATGGTCGCACCATACGATCGTGGAAGGCGAATTTGACTCACCGCAGAACGAGCAGTCGATTATCTGCATACGTAGAATAGCTTCTGCTGCCCATCGCGAGGATCAATCATGTTCCGCCAGCAATTCTCATTGCTCCAGGCCTGCCCGGCAGCGATAAATGGGGTTTCAACCACGTTCCCAACTCCAGCAGCAACGTATCCTACGCCAGATCCAATCGCATTGAATGGAGCAGCGAGCCATGAGCCAAATCCCCATTCCGGTTGCGGACGTTGAGGAGTAGGTGGCATGACGTGCCACGTCGGAACGTGCTGCGCGTGTTGAGCAGAAATAACCTTCTTATGCGCGACGACCGGTGGGGCAACACCCTGAGCTAATGCCCCATTTAGGCCTAGTGACATGATTGCCACGGATAGTCCTATCGCTCTCATTTTTCTTTCTCCACATTGTCCCAGAATTCCTCTTGCGTCTGGCCCATGAGATTCGTTTCTCCCTCGCCACCAGGATTTGGGGCCGGAAATGAAAATAGGGTCATGACTTCTTTCCTAACGTCATCCGCGCCGAGACGCTCGCATATCTCCAGCACACGCTCCCGCGATATGAAATTCCCGATAGTCCTCATGCGCCCTGCCCTGGCAATGCCGCGTAATGCCCCTCAGGAAGCGCTGGAGGCGTCTCTGGGGCACTTTGACTACTTCCGCCGCTTTGATCGCTGGATGGGGCCCCTTGGCCTTCTGAAGAGGGTGGCGACGGTGAGGTAGCTGAACTGGAAAGATCGCCCCCACCGCCGCCATTGCCGGATCCATCGGGGGCCGAGGCCGATGGGCTGGCAATCCCACCATGCAAATGCTTATCGATGTCCGTCAGGGCCATATCCACGTTGCCTATCCAAGCATGTAGCTTCTTGCTGTCAATCGGAGGACCGGCAGCAGCCATCTGAGCCTGCACTTCCAGCGTCGCCTTGACATTCATTAGCTTCTGATATTCCAGCTTTAGCTTTTCCAGCTCGACCTCATACACGGCCTTTGCCGCGTGGCCTTGAGCCTGCGCCTGATGGCCTTGCGCGGTTGCCATTTCGCCCTGCGCCTTAGCCATTTCCGTCTTCATTTGCATTTCTTGCATTGGGTTAGGCGGCTGAGGCTGTGGTGGAGGGTGATTGTGACGTTGCGCTAGGATCTGTTGGACCTGCGGCGGGGCCAAAGTGGTAAGTAGCTCCGTAATGAGATCCGAATTGGGCCAATCCTGCAAATCGGCCATGACAGGAGCAAGTACGGGCGCAGACGGGGGAAATGCCGTAATAAACGAGGTAATGCCGTCTCTTGCCTCTTCACGCTTTGTTGCATAGCTCGGCCCGATCTCCATCTGGACGTCATAGGCGCCAGTCGTCATGTCATTGAGCATGTCCTGCGGAACACCGTCAACCGCGACCCCCTGCGGCTGGTTAATAGGAACTCTCTTTTGCGTACCGTCGACACCAATCACCCGAACAGTGCGAGAAGTGTCGTAATAATGGGGTAAAAGATCATTAAGTATCCTAGCAGTATGCATGATACTAAGAGCAAAATTGTCCATATAGACAAATGTACCTGTATCTCCCTGTTTCTCCCGTTTTGCAATCGCAGTTCCGCTAGTTTCATTGCTCTTTGCTCCCAGGCTTGCATTATAAATCCCTATTACAGCCTGCATGTCCTGCTCAGCCATGACCACGCACTCCGTGAGCCCACTACCACTCGCCGGAGGGTTCTGTCGCTGAGGCGGCGCATTACCGTTCCGAGGGTCCGGCTTGTAACGAAGAAATGGCCAGTTTTTGACATTCGCCGTGTTCCATTCATTCTCGTAGTCCTTGAAATTATCCTCCGTGCCGATAAACGGTGCCTTTGGCTGCAGACCAACAAACTCCGTTTGTGTGGAGCGGGCATAATTGTATGCTCTCTGGGGATCGGCTGCGAACCTGACAATTCCATGTCTGACTATCTTTGCGCCAACACGGACCTCTTCGCCAATCACCGGGACAACCGGAATAAACCTTCCAGGCCATTCCTCCGGCTCGCTTATGAACTCCACCGCGTTCATCATTTTCCATTTGATCTTGTGCCCTGCTTTCTCAACGATCTCGCCGCCTTCGCCCTCCATCCGCGCAATGTCGTCCCTCTTTGCGTCCGTTAAATCCTCGTAGCCGCCGTTGGGCATTTTCATCAAGCGGCGCTTGGTCTTCACCTTGTACCAATATCTCGCGATACGAATCATCTCATCACGAAACCACTCCATGTTGAGGGAGTTCGTGCCGAGATCTCCAACTGAATGATCTGGATAGGTCTCCTTATACGCCTCACGAGTTAGATCGACGGGCGTAAAGCACCACATGGCATCACGCCGTGTCGGATGCTTCGCGTCGGGGTCCCACATCACGGAGATTTGATCGTCTATAAGCCTAACTCCAAGTTCCTGCTCAAACGTCGAATCATCCGCATATTCAGAAAACACTTCCCAGTGGCCAATGCCAGCCGCAACTTGCGAATCCGCCGCCGCCGTATAGATGCGCGAAGCATCTGAGCGGTTCTCGATATATCTAATAAGCCCACTTTTTATCTCCGCGATTTTCTCGTCTGCTCCGTCATCACAAGGCACCACTTTGATTGACGGCCGCATCTGACGCATGTCGCCCGTAACCTGCCGTTGGAATTGCCCCATCCGGTTGAACATAAGAACTGGCCGCGAATCAGCTTCCCTCTGCAGCCGCAAGTCTTCTGGCCACTGCTCACCGGCCAAAAATGCAAGATCTTCGTAGGCTCGGTCGATATTGTCACGCTCTTTTACCCACGCTCGGTTCCATTGCTTCATGGCAACCGCATGCTCGACCTCCTCGGCCGCAGCATGCGGGTTTTCGTCGGTTTCTTTCTCTGGCGCCTCAGCGGCGTCAACGTCAGCCATTATTCGCCCTGGTTCAGCTGCACCACGCCGGGATATTCCGTGTATGGAACGATTGACTCAGCAACCGTCTGGTGACCATCAATGTTCCAGTACAAGTCGTACCATGGATTGCTGGCGGTGGTGCAATCCGATCCGGTAGATGCTGGAAGAACCGCCGGGCTGTTCGTATCGACACCGATCACGGCGTAATAGTCCAACGGGCCATTGCCCCCGTGTAAGCCCGCAACAATACGAACTGACTTCACACTGATAGCACTTCCAGTCGCGCTATTCGTGACGAAGGTATTCATGGCAATTGTGCCAGGGAAGCTGAAGTGACAACGAGGGCCGGCAAATCCGCCCTGGCTGAAGATCACCGTGCCAGATGGCTGCTTGATGTCCATGCTGCTCTGCGTCGAAAGAATCACGGTAGAGCCATGGCTAAGCGCCCAGCCAAAGAAAGGCTTTGAGGTGTTTGTCGCCGTACAGTCCTGACGAGGGCCACCAAAGTTCACCCCACATCCCTGCGGAGGGCAAGAGTTGTCAGTGCCGATAACCATGTTAGCATCGGAAGTGCCGCTTCTGTATGTCCGCACCGAAGTTATAGCGCGAAGGTGACCATTCTGATCGATAACCTCAGTATGGATATTCCCACGACCGCCAGGCGCTGTAACCGCAGGACACGTGCTGCCAGCATGTGCGTGTATCGAGAAACCGATTAACACAAGAGAAGCTACAATCCATGCTTTCCATAAGTTCATCATCTACTCTTCTCCATAATCCTCGTTGTCGTAGTTGTGCTCGAAAACCGCAGGCGAACGGTGCCTGTGCTCGACGATCATTGGTGTGCGATGGCGGTGCTCAACGATCACATGCTCATGATGCTCAGGCGTTGGAATTCCAATGCACCCATCGCCAAGTCCCGCACCTATGCACCCAGCACGTGCTCCAACAGTGCTTAGACCGTACCAAGCGATTGCGCCGGCTGCTAAGATTATGCTCGCTTCCAGATATTTCTTCATGTGTTCCTTATCCTAGATCATTCCCACGGTGCCATTGAAGACAGCCGAAGCCTTTGCATTTGTCTCTCTTTATCCAGCGGCTTTTGTCTACCACCGGCATTCCGATATTATACGTCAGTTCCTTAGACCAGCATTCTTCTGGATGACCGCATTCCTCGTAGCGCTGGCATATAACAAGTGAGCACTTGAGCCACGGCTTTCTCATCCAATCCATCCATTAGGCCTGCCGGCATCTCTGACAAGCAAGGATGTCTCCGTCGATCCCTGCTTCGATTCTTCTAAGGATTGCGCAAGCATGGTAGTGAATGTTGCAAACACCTCAAAAATTCGCAGCGGCGACATCCCCTCATCATTAGATTCTTGGCACAGCTGCAACAGATCGGCAGCAAGTCGTTTTGTCTGCGTTTTCATCCCATCCATCCGTGTGCCCCACCAACCAATCTCATATTTCGCTCGCTTGGTCTCTTCTGCACGTCTGCAAATCGTTTCATCATTAGCGCATACCGACTCGCCGAAAGCAAGTCATCACGGTGCTTTATGATTTGGCTGACCTGCACGCCATTAAGCGACTTCGAAGCGCGATGATAAAGCCGAAACTCTCCAAACCAATTATCGTTGCCAGGAAAAACACGCCACCGACCAGTCTGCATACGTTCCAGCATATCCTGCACGCTAGCTTCCACGCCATACCCACCCTCCTCGTGCGTCACATGCTCACCAAGCATGTTCAGTCCATGCGTGCGATATTGCGCTGCAAGCTGATCACCTGAGCCTTTATCGTGTTGCAAACCATCGTGGGGCCAAGCAATGGGTATCCAGAGCCCCCAGGGCCTAAGTGCCGCCGCATGGATCGGAGCACTTGCACCCGCCTCGCGGTAGGTAGCCACGACATAAAATATGTCGTCATCTCTGTCCCAGGCGCACCTCGCCGCCGCAAACGGATGATCGTAGCCAAAGTCCACTCCTATGATCTGAGGGAAATGTTTGGGTATCTCGAACGCCTCGCACTTAAGTTTCTCTTCTTCAATCGGAAACACACGCCCAGAGCCCAATGCGGGTACACCCTTAACTCTCGCTTCCTGTTCCCACGCCGGATAACTCGCAATGATAGCCTCACGCTGGGCCTCCGTGTAATGTAGCGCGTCATCAATCGTCGCCTGTATGACTATGCGGCCAGCTGAGACGGTCAATGTGTTAGCTTCCACACTATCATGTATTCCAACGGCGATAGCACCACCAACCAAGCAGCTATTATCGCTAGCGCTACCCTCATGCACCAACTCCCATAAACAGCTCGACAACCTCACTCCACCCCAACAGCGGCGTAAACGTCATGTACACAATCCCGCCAGTCTCATTAGTACGAGTGAGACACTCGAAATAGATATCCGCCTTGCACTCTTCATCCAACCATACTACCTCGCGACCGACTCCTTGGAACTTCTCACGGCCGCGCTCGTATGATTTGAACTGAAGCATAGACGTACCTCCGGTCTCATGCTTCACAGTCATAGTGTCGATTGAATCAGCCGCACCGCGAGCCATCGATGTGTTAAGTATCAAGTGGCCTGGGATATATCCAGTACCCCACGATTCACGCTGCGATGGAGGTCCTACTAGCTTTTCTTGGACGACGTCACGGGTACTGTCGTTTGTGACACCTGCAGCCCATGCCCTGACGGGTTTATCAAAACGTTTGCCAACCCACCATTCTGGATACAGTCCTGTGAGATGCATTGCCATCTCTGCTGCCCCGCATTCGGTCTTACCGAACTTGTTTGCGGCCATGATAAGCCGCTCCCGATAGGTTGCGCCATGTGCGTGAAACTCCGCTTGCTTGGGATAAGGATGATAGCGGAAAAGTTTGGTTCTATCGAAGCGCTTGCGTCTCTCGATTAATGCCTCTGCACGCAGCCGCTGCTTGGCATCTATCTCGTCAAACGTCGCGTGGGTTATCGAGCGCGAGGAGATCAGGATCTTCGTTGAGTCTTCTGATGGTGAGACTGAGCTCGTCATCATTCATACTCTCGACAAGCGATACATTCACATTCACATCTTTTGGAAGTATGGACGCCGCACACTGCACATATGCAACTGGATTCTTCCGTCTCATTGCCTCGATCGCCGCAATTCCATTCTTTAACCAACTATCGTAGTAGTCTGCAATAAATGACTCTGCTAATTTCGGCCTAGAACCCCTAGGCCTACCTCCAGAAGGTGAATGCCCCAATATGAACTGGCCAGTAGGTGCTCTATCCATACTACTACTCTGCTACTTCACCGTCCAGTTGACTATCGGACCTACTGTCGCATTAGTAGCATCAGCTAGTGCTGGGTTCAGTGTGATGCAAAAGCCGATGCCGTTCGACACTGATGCGCCGAATTCTCCGAGATTCACGCCGAAACCAGCGCCGGTATTCGCAGCGGATCCAGGGAACGCATATACGCCGATTTGTCCGGCCAGAGCGCCGGCAACTGGCGTCGACGCGATGTCGTAGAGGTGCAAATAATTATTCACCGTTGCGCCTACTGCGCCGTTTTGGAGTGATAATTCAAGCAGTTGATGAGGACCTGGGATAGCGATTGTTCCGCAATTTGTGGACGCCGTTGCGATGGTGACGAATTTCTGGCCGCCCTGGAACACGCCACCGGCCTGACCAAAAGCTGGTCCGCGGAAGCCGCTAATCACGGCTAATCCGCTCACCACGAGGAATGCAACAAAAAGATATTTAATCAACAAATTCAAGCCCTTGCTCCTGCTGCCCACAGCGCTGCGCCGACTAGCACAGCCGCCAGAATTGCAC
>CATPCN010000242.1 GCA_955652855.1 uncultured Chthoniobacterales bacterium
ACGGGCTAAGGAAAAATCAGTAGAAGCGTTTTATCCGTCCGGCCCACCAGTCAGCACGACTGTGTTCGCCGCTCCGCGTCGCCCCAGCGTGGTCCCCTTTTACTCCGCCGCGGTGGGAAACTTTCACTCCGCCCTTGACAGCCGGTTTCGACAACTGGTCGATGGCCTGGGTTGCGAGGACCAAATGCAAATTGAACTTACGGGTTTCAGACAAAATGGATTCGAAGTCGGCGATGAAATTCTGAGCTTCCTCCACGTAGAGCATGTGCGGCACGCGGTCTTCTTCCGGCACATCGTAGCGGGAGAGCGCAGCGAGCTTCTCTTGCATCGCGATGAGCGATCCGAGGAGCCGCGCGTTGTCCTGGCCGATCGCGCCTTTGGAAAGATCGCACAACAGGATCTTGCGCTCATCCATCAGTGACCGGAAACGGAATGTGGAATGGGCGGGGCCGATCACCGCGCGGATGCGCGGGTCAGTGAGAAATGGCCGGCACTTGTTGAGGACAGGGGATATGGCTTCTTCGCGAAACGAAGCCGTCCAGGTGTTGAACGTGCTTTCGAAGAAATGGCGGACGGCGGGATTCGTCACCTTGCGCAGAATGAGTGCGCGGTACGCGTCATTCGTGAGGAATGGCGGAAGGTTCCAGAGCGAAGTAGGCGAAGGGTGCTCGATTAAGGCATAAAAGCTGTTCCTGAAAATGTCCTCCATGCGTGCGCCCACGGCGAAGGCATCCGGCCAGAGTTGCTTGAAGATGCCCATCACGTTATCCACCACTAAGCCGTCGAGGTCGCGGCTCGGCGAGTCGAGGAGGTTGAGCGGGATCGTGCGGGCAGGGTCTTTCGGATTGAAATAGATTACGTCGTCCGTGCGTGAGCGGGGGATGTGGTTATTCAAAATGTCTTCGACGAGCTGCCCGTGGGGGTCCACGACGGTGCACCCCATGCCGCTCGCGAGGTCGGTGGCGATCATGTTGCGCATGAGCGTGCTTTTCCCTGCGCCGGTCGTGCCAAAGATGGCCGTGTGTTTCCTCCTCGTATCGGACGGGATCACGAGCTCGCCCTGCTCGAAGAGCACGCCGGGGTCGTGTTGGCGGCCGAGAGCGATGGGTTCGAGCGTCATGGGGTTAATGATAAACCCCAAGGTGTGTTTTATCGCTGTGGAAAAATATGCAAACGTGGTGAGTGTGCGAAAGCGATCACCAATGAGTTATTTCTTTGGGTGCTTCTTGACCTCTTCGAGTCGATAGGTGTCGCCCACGATCTTGAAGTAGAAACGCCATCCCCCGGTCACACGTGCTTGCCATAAGTCTTTGGCCTCATCGTACTTCTTGGCGTGGAGGGACGGGTGGTGGAGGTTTTGGAGAAGGAAGAGCGCCTGCTTGTCGAACGCGCGACGGATGTGGGCCGTCGCCTTGTTATAGCTCCGCATGAAATGCGGGGTATAGTCGAGCTTCATTTCAACAGGCGTTTGGTCTTTTTGGTGCGGAGCTTCGCCGATTCTCGGTGGAGCGAGGCGATGAACGCCTCGTGCGTTTCGAAGGGTCCGAATGAACGGTTGGCCTGGTATTCCTTTTCGCTCTGGGCGATGCCCCGGTCGATCGCGCGGCGTTCGGCCGCCGTGAGAACGTCGCCGGGATCAACTACCCGCTTGGGCTTGATGAGTACGCCGTTGGCTTGTTCGCTGAATGCCACAAAGTCCCCTTCCTGAAGCCTGAGGGTCTTGAGCATCTCGCGCGGGATGACAACCTGACGGCGCTGTCCCACGCGTCCGATCCGCTCTTGAGTTGTGGGCGTTTTCGCAGGCATACTATCAGACTATCTGACAGACGGAACTTGTCAAGTGGGGGCCGTCCTATTTTCCGACACCCGCCACGAGCGCGTCGAGCGTAAGATCCTCCAACGCGATGAAGTGGTACGCCCGCTGTTGGGCCGTGGACATCCCTTGGTGGAGTTCCGCTTTGAGGTTCTCCGCCCTGGTTTTGGTTTGGGTCACAATCGCGACCTGGAAATAATTCATGCCGAACTTCGCGACGTGGCGCTGTTGCTGATGGTAGGCGGCATACGCCTTGATCTTGAGCGCGATCCTCGTGTGCGCCATCGTTCCCACGTCCGCTTCCAGAAAAAAATGTAATTTATTTTTCCCCGCGGGCCGCTCGGTGTGCTGCAGGACAAAATAGGCGTCCGGTCGAACCGGGAGCCTTCCGTCTTTGGGGGTCTGCACCGTATCCTGGATCGCTGAGTGCTCGTGTTGCCACTGGGCGAGCTTGATGGGACTGTGCCGAGAGAGGACCAGGAGCTTTGTGTGGATGCTCGCAACGAAGAGAGCGTGGGGGATAGTAAGGTCTTTCCATTCGAGCTCGCGCAGGCGTTTCTCGGCCAAGTCGTGCGGCGCATAACCGCCTTCGATAAGGACAGGCACGCCTTCTGTACCGAGCACGTACAGCCCCTTGTGTGGACGGGGCTTGAGGCGGCGAAGGAAGCGCTTATCGCGGAGCTTCGGCACGCGGCGCTCCAGGGTTTTGTACGAGCGGTTCGTAAGCGCGGCCAGATGGTCGAGCGAGGCGACGCGGAGCTGGTAGACATAGTGCACGATCTCCGCATCGCGTTTAGTGAATTCGAAGCCGGTAGTGCTTGGCATGGTGCTGACACGATCACTCCCAATCGGGGGGATGGTCTTTGAATTCTACCTGCTGCCGCTGCGGGTGTGAAGATTCCTGCGGGGGAACGCCGTAGGTTTCGAGTGTGATTTTCTTGATGAGGTCGGCGTGGCTCAAGGGGCTATCGCCGATCTGATCCCAGCGGGGCGTGAGGACACGTTTCACGGGATCGGTCGCTTTGCGGTGAATGGCGGTGAACTGTTTAAGGTAGGAGAGTTCTGTCACATCAAAGGGTTTCACGACCTCGCGGACTCGAGTGAAGCGCTCGCCGGGAAAGTAAGGCCGCAATGCTTGTGCCAGTGCGTCTTCGGCATCGTAGAGCTCCTTCTCGCGGACCCGAAGTCCTGCCTGCTTGAAAAGATTTGCATCCTTGAACTGGAGTTGGAATACGTACCAATTCTGGACGCCGAGAAGCCCGTTGAAAATATCCTCGGTGATCTGGTCGAACCATTGGTTCGCGAGCGTGAGGCACAGTCGGAACTTCCGCGCCTGGGAGAGCATCTCTGTGAAGTCTGAGGACACTTGATAGGTTTGGAACTCGTCGGCATAAAGCATATGGTAGATGCGTTCTGATTCGGGCGGCGGCTGGCTGAACGCGGCCTGTTGGAGCTTAGCGATGATGAGTGAAGCGACGATCTTCACATTCTCACGCTCGCCGCCGGCGAGGTTCACAAGAAAAATCTTTTTACCATAGAGAACGTCGGAAATTTTGAACTTGGGATTACGGTGTCCGAAAATCGTCTGCAAACTCGGATTCCAGACGAGCGGAGCCATGCGCCGAACGATCGGGGCCGTATCGTGCGCGGTGAGCTTGGTGTTGCGCCAGTGTTCCTTGAGCTCAACCCTGATGGTCGGCTGCCCGAGGATCTCGGCGCGCCGTTCCTCGTTCGTGAGGAAGTGGTGGATGTCGAGAAAGCTCACGTCCTTGGCATCAAGGAGGGTGTAGACAAGCGGGGTCAGGACGCTTTCGATGACGGTTCCCACCTGGCTGCCAGTGCGTTCGGAAAACGTCTCAAAGAGTGAGCGGATGTTGGCAACGATGGTTTCCTTTTGCCGCTCCGTTTCGCAGCTCAAGAAATCGATCGGGATGGGGTGGTCGAAATCGAAGTAGATCGTGTCCCCCACCCGTTCAGGTGGAACCCAGTGAATAAGCTTCGTCACGAGGTCGCCCGCGGGATCAATGACGGTAACGCCGCGCTTAGGACCTCTGCCCACGAGCTCAGCAATGTCCTTTTCGTTGGGGCCGTGGAAGTGCTCTAGGCCGTAGAACATGTCGTATCTTGCCATCCACTGCATGAGCGTGCTCTTGCCCTGACCGGGAACGCCGGGCATCCACACATGAAAGGGCCGCTCGGAATCTGGCAGTTCTTCGATGAATTGAGGCGCTTTCGATTTTTGTACTTCGATGAGATTCTTGGCGTGCAT
>CATPCN010000243.1 GCA_955652855.1 uncultured Chthoniobacterales bacterium
CCATTGAGGACGTAGCGCGTTTCGTCGGTCGAGATCGCGTAGGAAGTTTTGCGCAACCCATCGCGCAAATCTTCCTGGCGCATCGTCACCACTTTCGCATTTTCGAATTTCGGTAGCGGCGGAAATTCTTCCTCTGGCAAGCCGAGGATTTTGAAAAAACTCTGACCGCTCCGAATGGAAGCCGCGTTTTTTCCATCGACATCGACTTGAATTTCGCTCGAGGGCAATTCGCGAATGATGGTGAAGAGACGCCGCGCCGGCAGGGTGGTCGCGCCATCTTTTTCCACCTGCGCTTCAAAACTTCCACGCACGCCCACATCGAGGTCGGTCGTGGTGAGATGCACGGAGCCATTGCTGGCCTGGAGCAAAACATTGGACAGAATCGGCAACGTCGTGCGCGTGCTGACGACGTTTTGGACCTGCTGAAGGCCTTCGAGCAGCTTTTCTTTCGTGGCGCTAAATTTCATGAGAGAAAGGACGAGCTAAGATGTAAAGCCTCCGTTTTTATTCGGCAACCGTTATCTCGCACGCTTAGCGCTTGAGCGAACTGTCGATGAAAGAAATCGTCTGCCGAATGCTGTCCTGCTCGTGCATCCGTTTCTTTACCAGTTTGCACGCATGCAACACCGTGCCGTGATCGCGCCCGCCAAATGCGTCGCCGATTTCGTTGAGCGAAGCTTTGGTCAATTCGCGCGCCAGGTACATCGCTATCTGCCGCGGGAACGCGATACTGGCCGGGCGGCGCTTGCTCGTCATATCGGCCAGACGTACGTCGAAATGCTCGGCCACCTTGCGTTGAATTTGCTCGATCGTGACTGCCTGTCGCGCTTCCTCTTGCAAAATATCTTTGAGCAAATGCTCAATCACTTCCTGCGTGAGCTCTTTGCCGCTACTGAGCGATGCGAATGAAGCGACGCGCATAAGCGCGCCTTCGAGCCGGCGCACATTTGTGCGAATGCGGTTGGCCAGAAATTCGAAAACTTCATCGGCGAGCTTGATCTGGAGCGTGCGCGCTTTCTTGCGCAAGATCGCCATGCGCGTCTCGACGGCGGGCGGCTGCAGTTCCGCTGTCAGTCCCCATTCAAAGCGCGAGACGAGCCGGTGCTCAAGGTTTGCAATTTCCGAAGCCGGCCGATCGCTCGAGAGCACGATCTGTTTATGTCCGTCGAAGAGTGTGTTGAACGTGTGGAAGAATTCCTCCTGCGACCGCTCTTTGCCGCCGAGAAATTGAATATCGTCGATTAAAAGCAGGTCGGCCTGGCGATAACGCTTGCGGAATTTGACGAGATTATTGTGCTGAATCGCGTCGATGAATTCATTGATGAAAAGCTCACTCGAAAGGTACATCACTTTTGTGCTCTTCTTTTTCGCCGAGACGAACTGGCCGATCGCTTGCATCAAGTGCGTTTTGCCGAGGCCGACTCCGCCGAAAATGAAAAGCGGATTGTAAGTGCGGGCCGGCGATTGCGCGACAGCCAGGCTGGCAGCGTGCGCGATCTCGTTGTTCGGTCCCACCACGAACGATTCAAAAGTGTTGCGCGGATTTAAGCCCAGCGCACTGCCAGCGGGCCGCGTTTCGCGACCCATCACCGGCGCGGGTTCGGCCGGAATGCTTTCTGGGAGCGGCGCGTCTACTTCGATTGTCCCTTCGCGCGGAATGGAAAATTTTACGATGCGCGGCGCGCCGCAAGCCATCAAGATTGCAGCCTGCAAGGCGCTCATGTGATTACTCTCGATCCAAAATTGGTAGATGTTGTTCGGAACGCGGAATGTGAGCGACTTCTCGGTGGCATCCACCAACTGCACGGCCGAAAACCAGCGCTTAAAAGTATCGGCGCTGACCTGGGGTTTAAGCGCGGCAGACAGTTTCTGCCAAAGCTGGGCGCACTTCTCGTCCATACCGACTTGTTAACAGCGTTAACTAACCCTTCCCACGAGGGAAGAAGCCGAACGCGTCTAGGGAAATTGAAATTTCAGTGAAACTGTCACCGCTGCGAGTTGCGGCGCGCCTAGTGAAGGAAATTGGCCTATTTCCTTAAAATACGAGGGAAAATGACGTCTCGCACGACGCCGAAAGAAGCGCCACGCCGCGGCGCGCTCTCCATTCTGTTCGCAATCAACCAGTGGGAAAGGCTTCATAATCTTTCTAGCTCCTCAAATTTCATCAAATCTGTTCACATCTTATTAACACCCACCGTCTTTGCTCCCTGCCAGCGGCTTGAGATTAGAAACCGGTCATTCAGTCGACAAGAAAAAAGCGGAATTTTATTTTTGATTGTCGATCAAAAAAATCTTGACTGAAAATCGATTTAGACGGTCAAAAAAACTTCCCTCGACGTTCCCTCGTGTGCGTGTTTGACCCGACCGCTGCACGCAGGCAACATTGCTGTCGCGTTCGCGTCATCGCACGCAGCGCTGCTTAAATGCACGCCATTTTCATCGAATAATTCGTCATGCGTTTTCTTTCGGCAGCGCTCGCTGCATTTTTCTTTTCTGTCGCCTCAGTCCGCGCTGTCGATGATCTCTCGCCGCCTTTAGGCTTAAACTGGAAGGATTCACCGGAACGCGTTGAACAACTGCTGCGAAGCGCAAAGGCGAAAATCGTTTTCCGGGAAAAAAAAGACAAACAACGCGAGGTCTGGACCGTAGAGGGTCTGATCCAACCGGGTCTTCAACGTGCTCTCTTTACCTTTAGAGAAAGATCTCTCACCGCAGTTGAACTGCAGTACGAGTTCCCGAACTGGGGGATTGAAAAATATAATCAACGCGTGGGCGAAGTTCGCCGTTTTTTTGATAACCGGTTCGGAAAAACCGGGACATTGGTTTTACGGTCGCGCGATACCGACACCGAGGTCATCCAAACGCTCGTCGGCTACCGCTGGGTATTGAATGACGCGATGTTAGAACTCTTTTACTTTTCGGCGCAACAAGGGGATCACACTTTCCGCACGATCAGCTACACCTATAAGCTGCTTTAAATCGAAAGGCGGGATTGCGAATAACCTAACCGCGTTTGTTTTCTTTCTGCAGCCGTTTGAACCGGCCGGCGAGCGTCGCTTTCGCTGCCGGACTCATCCGATCGATAAAAAGAATGCCGTTAAGATGATCAACTTCATGCTGCAAAACCCGCGCGAGTAATCCAGACGCTTCAATCTCGATCGGTGCGCCCTCGAGAGTTTCCGCCTGCGCGGTGACTGAGGTCGCGCGTTCAATCTCCGCGGTGATGTCGGGGAAACTCAGGCAACCTTCGATCCCCAGCTCTTTTTCGCCGTTCATCTTGATTTGCGGATTGAGCAAAACGAGCGGCATCGCGGTTTTTGGGTCGACATGTTTTCCGTTCAATTTCAGCGTGCTCGGCCGGTCCTCGACTTGCGCAACGTCGAGCACAGTCAGTTGGAGCGCTTCGCCCACTTGTTGTGCGGCGAGACCGATGCCATTCGCGGCATGCATCGTCTCGAGCATGTCCGACGCGATCGCGCGGATGCGATTGTCGATCTTGTCCACGCGTTTGCCTTTCGCGCGCAGCATCGGATTGCCGTACTGCAAGATCGACAACTTCATTTTCCCTCGCGCGTAAATGCCGGCAGATTTTTCACGCCGGCCAATTTGAGCGCATCCATCACCTTAACGATCGTGCCGAAAGAAGCTTTCTTGTCCGCTTGCAGCGCCAGCGTGGATCTGCGCGCGGTTGGTAAATTGCGCACCGCATTTTCCAATTCGTCCATGGCGAGCGTTACCCCATCGAGTTTCACTTCGTCGTTTTGATCGACGGTCACAATGGCGTGCTCCAGTTCGGACGGCGCGTTCGTGGCGGTCTTGGATTCCGGAAGATTGATCTGAACTTCGGGCTGATCTTTTTTAAACGTCGTGGAAACAACAAAAAAGATCAGCAGGATAATAAGGATATCGACGAGCGAGACGATGATGATGTTGGGCGCCCGCCGTTTTCGCACCGCGAAGTTCATAAAATGAAATGCGCCGCGTGTTTCATGCCACTGGCGCCGGCGCTGATGCCGGGGCGACCGGCGGCGGAGATTTCGTCGGCGTTACCTCGCGCGCAGAACGTCCGTAGTAACATTTGCTGATCAGCTCGACTACGAGCGTTTCCATTTCGACCGACATCACTTCCACTTTCTTCGAGAAATAGCTGAAGGCGATCAGCGTCGGCACCGCGATCGAAAGCCCAAAGACAGTGGCATTGAGCGCTTCGGCGATGCCGAGCGCAATCTGGCGCGTGTCCGATGCGCCGGAGCTCAAGCCGAGATGCGAGAAAACATGCACGAGGCCGGAGACCGCGCCGATCAAACCGAGCAACGGCGCGATGCCTACGATCACTTCGAGAACGATGAGACCTTTCTCGAGTCGCACCATTTCATGACGCGCGCGTGTTTGCACAACATCGACATTCTCCGAGCGCGGCGCGCGCAAGTGTTGGAGCGCCACGCGTGCGATGCGCGCGAGCGACGATTGATCGTTATTGACGATGCGCGTGAGTCGCTCCGGGCTCGCGCCGGGTGCGAGGCGTTCGATCTCGCTCTCAATCAGCATCGGCATCACATGTTTTTCACGCAAAGCGAGGCCGCGCAGAATGATTGTCGTGACGGAAACAATCGAGCAGGCGAGCAGCGGCCACATGAAAAGCCCGCCCTTGATGAAAAAGCTCAGCACCGTTTGCACCGTTTCCGGCGCAGCAGCGAGAATAAGGCTAGCGATCATTAGTTCCCGTACATCGTAAAGTTAATCTCTTGTTCCAAACCTTCCGACTGCAACGTGTCTGCGATTTCCTTGGGAATGGGCGGCACTTGAATTTCTTGAACTGATCGGAGA
>CATPCN010000244.1 GCA_955652855.1 uncultured Chthoniobacterales bacterium
ATACTAGGACTACCGGAAGAAGAATTTCCGCCGCTGCCGAAGTTTGAAGGCGCAAAGACCGTCACGATCCCGCAGAAGTCTTTGCGTGACGGGCTGCGCAAAACGGCCTACGCGATTTCGACTGATGAGACGCGCTACGTCCTCAATGGCGTTTTATTTAGCTTCAAGGAAAACAAACTCACGCTCGTGGCGACAGACGGGCGGCGTCTCGCCATGGTCGACATCGAGCTGGAATTTCCGCGCAGCCACGAGGCGGACATCATTGTGCCGACAAAAGCGGTCACGGAATTAGGGCGCCTTTTGGCCGACGATGGCGACGTAAAGGTGAGCGTGGGCAGCGGCCAAATCGCGTTCGATTTGAACAACACGCTGCTCGTTTCGAAATTGATCGAAGGAAATTATCCGAACTATCGCCAGGTCATTCCGGGCGAAACGACGGAACGCGTCACGCTCGAGCGCGAAACATTTTTGAATTCGCTCCGCCGCGTTTCACTGCTGGCGAGCGATAAATCGAATTCGATCAAGCTCAGCTTCAGCAAGAACAACATCGACATAACCGCGAACACCCCGGAAGTCGGCGAAGCTAAGGAATCGCTTGCCGTCGCTTACAAAGGCCGCGAATTCTCGATCGCATTCAATCCGGAGTTCTTAATGGCGCCGCTGCGCAACTTGACTGAGGACGAAGTTTTTCTCGATCTAATCGATGAGATGAGTCCGGGCGTCTTGAAAATTCAAACCCCGTTTCTTTACGTGTTGATGCCAATGCGCATCAGCTCGTAAGCGACCGCTCAGTAAAGCGCGATCGCGCAGACCAGGATCGCGAGACCGTAGGCAAGAGCCGCGCCGTGCAGCAATCGCCAACGCTCATTGCTGCGGACGCTCCAGTTGATCTGATCGCGCAGCAGATAAGGCATCATGACCCAAAACAATCCAGCGACAATCAGGAGATAAGCGAAAACGGTGACCAGCAGCCGACTCATTTCGTAACGAAAAAATGCCGCATCAAGGAGCGGCTCCGCCGCAAGCAAAAGCAAAATCCCAAGCGCGCGCACGGCCAGAAATTCATCAACAAACCGGAGCACCAGAAAAAATCCAATCGGCAATGCGACCAAAAGTGGCCGTCGAAAACTGGAGAACTCCCCCATTTCCATGGTGGCGAGAAGCCAGAAGCTCCAGATCAAATCGATGGTCAGAAAAACGACGCCCCCGGTGCGCGAACGCGGGAGCCGTTGCGCGAAACCGCGCCCCAGCTCCGGCTTTATTAGGCCGGGCAGACTCACGAGCAAAAGAACAATGCCGACGACAATCCCGACGGTGTGCAAAGAGAAATGGTAAATCACAGGCGCGCGACAGACTTACACGAGCGGCGAGCCAAACAAGCTGAAACCGTTTGCATGTTCGATGTGGACATCGAAAATTTCGCCCGTCCGTTCCGTTTTACTATCGAAGACGACGATTTTGTTCGTGCGCGTTCGGCCCATCAAGCGCGCCGAATTTGTGCGGCTCGGACCTTCACAAAGAATTTCCACGTCCCGACCAACCAAACGCTCGCCGGCTCGGCGTGCGGATTCATCGACAATGCGCAGCAGCTCCTGGTTGCGCGCTTCTTTCACTCGCTCGTCAATTTGCCAGGGCATTGCTGCGGCCGGCGTTTCCTGCCGCGGCGAATACCGAAAAATAAACGCATTATCGAACTGCATACGCTCGACCAGGTCGCATGTTTGCGCAAAATCGCTGACCTCTTCGCCTGGAAAACCAACGATCACATCAGCCGTCAGCGCGATTTCTTTCCGCGTGGCACGAATTTTTTCGACAAGATCGACATATTTTTCCGCCGTGTAAGTGCGATGCATCGCTTTCAAGATTCGATTCGATCCGGATTGCAAAGGCAGATGAACATGCTCGGCAAGTTTCGGAAGCTCCGCGAAAGCGCGCAAGAGATCGTCGCGAAATCCGATCGGGTGCGGTGAAGTGAATCGCAGCCGCTCCAGCCCGTCGATTTCGTGCACCGCCTCGAGCAACTGCACGAATGGACTCTTACCGTCGCGCTTCGGATATTCATGCCGGCCGTATAAGTTCACGATTTGACCGAGCAGCGTGATTTCCTTTACGCCGGCCGAAACGAGCGCGCGAACTTCGCGCACGATTTCGTCGATCGAACGGCTTCGCTCCGTGCCGCGCGTCTGAGGCACGATGCAAAATGTGCAATGCATGTTGCAACCCTGCATGATCGAGACGAACGCGGTTGCCTGATGCGGCGACAATTCCTGTTCGCGGATCGTTTCCTGCGACCCGGCTTCCTCCGCAACATCGACAATGGAAAAGCGCGGATCATCCATGCACCGCGTGCTCTTCCTTTCCAGAAGTTCATCGACGTAATCGGCCACGCGATGAAACTTTTGTGTGCCGACAACAAGATCGACATGCGGCAGGTTTTGCAGCAACGACGTGCCCCGCGCCTGTGCCATGCAACCGAGAAAACCGAAAACGACTTCCGGGCGCCGTTTCGCGAGCATGCCGAGCATCCCCATTTTTCCGAGCGCCTTTTGATCGGCCGTGTCGCGCACGCTGCATGTGTTCAGAAGGACAACATCGGCATCGGCTTCATGCGCCGCGCGTTTGTATCCGCGCGAGATAAGCGAATGCGCAACCTGTTCCGAATCGCGCTCGTTCATCTGACAGCCATAAGTCTTGATAAAAAATTTCGGCATGAGCGGCAGAACAGTGGCACAAAGTCCACGAGCTTGCCAAGCGCTGGCCAGCAGGGCGCGCATTCTGACTTCCCATTTGCACGGTTCTTCCAGTTTAATCGTTTCCCGAAATGACCAACGAAGCGCCAGCCATCGGCATCATCGGCGGGAGTGGTCTTTATCAAATGGAAGGCGTGACCGAGCCGTCGGAGCAGAAGATCGACACGCCCTTCGGCCCGCCATCCGATGCGCTCATCGGAGGAAAAATGGATGGTCGCCAGGTTTATTTCTTGCCGCGACACGGGCGCGGTCATCGCATTTTGCCGCACGAGCTGAATCATCGCGCGAATATTTACGCGCTGCGTTCCCTCAACGTGCGCTGGATCATTTGCGTGACGGCAGTCGGAAGCCTGCAAGGAAAATACGCGCCGCGCGATGTGCTCTTGCCATCGCAGTTTTACGATCGAACGAGCGTACGCGCCGGTCACACCTTTTTCGGAAATGGAATCGCGGCGCACGTCAGTTTCGCGGAGCCGATCTGCGCGAACCTGCGCAACTTGCTGGCGGAATCGGCGCGCGAACTCGGCATCATCGTGCACAACGGCGGAACCTACGTGAACATGGACGGGCCCGCCTTTTCGACGCGCGCGGAATCGGAGTTGAACCGCCGGCATGGTTTCGACGTAATCGGGATGACGAATCTGCCGGAAGCAAAATTGGCACGCGAAGCCGAGATCGCCCTCGCGACCATGGCCATGATTACCGATTACGATTGCTGGAAGGTCGAAGAGGCGCCGGTCTCAGCGCACACAGTATTCGATCACCTCGTGGCGAACGCTGAAACCGCCAAAAAAATTCTGAGTCACGTCATCCCCCGAATCCCAACGGAAGCCGATTGGCCCGAACATTCCGCGCTGGATTCAGCGCTGGTAACCGACCAGAAGCTCTGGCCGACTGAAACGGCGCGAAAATTGAAGCCAATCTTGGGCCGTTTTTCGTAGAAAAAAACTTCTTGCCTTCCAAGCGCCAAATATAGTAATTATAAAGACCGTCCGGTGAAATCCGGGCATCGATTACCTACGGAGTCCCAACAAATGAAAGATTCAAATCGCCACCTGCTTGCTCAGTCTCGCCCTGCTGCCTGCTTGTTCGACTACGCAGACCACCGCTAGTCACGAAACGCTCGAGCAGAGAATGATGGCGCGCTATGCGAGCGCTGACACGAGCACTTTAGGGTCGGATACAGAACCGGCACCTCCGGCGGAAGGTCCGAGGAATCCTGACCGCAACCCGGCGCTAGTTCCAACGCCACTGCTGCGTTACTGGGCTTCTTCGCGCACGCCGTAAGGCGCGAACGGGTTTAGTTTTCAATCAATCTGTCCAAGGCGGCGCATAACGCGCGCACTTGCGATTCACTGTGCGCAGCGCTGATCGCGATCCGCAAACGCGCTGAGCCTTTGGCTACTGTCGGATAACGGATCGCCGGAACGAGAAACCCCTCGTCCTGCAAAGAGCGCGACAAATCCAGCGCTGCTTGTTCGTCCCCAACAATCCACGGATGAATGGCGCTGCCATTTTTCATCGGATCTGTCATTGATCGTTCGACATGGTGAAAAGCGCGCGGCAACGATTCGCGCAAGGTTTTGATCCGTTGCCAGAGCAACTGCCGTCGCTTTTCGCCTTCTTGCGATTCGAGAAATTCGAGCGCTGCCATCGCCGCGGCCGCAAACGCCGGCGGCGGCGCCGTGGAAAAAATGAATGAGCGCGCCCGATTGACGAGCCAATCGATCAAACTGCGCGAGCCGCAAATGTAACCACCGCTCACACCGAGCGCTTTGCTCAATGTGCCCATCTGAACGTCGACCTCGCGCGCGACTCCTTCTTCAGTCGCGAGACCGCGGCCATTTGGTCCGACCACGCCGACTGCGTGCGCTTCATCGAGGAGGAGCAGCGCACCGAAGCGTTTTTTTAGATCGACAAGTTCCCGGAGCGGAACGCGATCACCGTCCATCGAGAAAACCGATTCCGTCACAATCAAGATGCGGCTTGCCGGATGTTCGCGTTGCGTCCATTCGAGAAGACTTTCCAGTTTGCCGAGATGATTGTGCGGAAAGACGCGTAGGATCGCGCCGCTTAATTTCGTGCCATCGATCAAAGACGCGTGCGATAATTTATCAAGCAGAACGACATCTTGCTTTCCCACGAGCGCCGGAATTGTTCCCACGGCAGCGGCGTATCCGCTGCTAAAACAAAGCGCCGCCGACGTGCCTTTCCAGTTTGCGAGCGCGGCTTCGAGTCGCACATGCAGCGATTGCGTTCCGCAAACCAAACGCGACGCGCCTGCGCCGACCCCGAATTCTGCAATCGCGGCCGTGGCCGCTTCTTTCAACCGCGGATCGTTGGCCAGACCGAGATAATCGTTCGACGAAAAATTGATTAGCTCTTTCCCGACAAGATCGACATTCGCTCCCTGCGCACTTCCGATTTCTCGCAATTGTCGATGTAATGATTGCGCGCGGAGCGCTTGCAATTGCTCCCGAAAAAGATCGCTCATGTTCCGCGCGCGACCGCGCCGCTACATCCAAAGGCCCCAGGATAAGAGTGCCGAAGCGTCATTCCAAACGCCGGCTTTACTGTCACCGAGTACGACAACGATCACGTCCCGGCCTGGCCGCGCGCCGCTGCAAACCAAACAATGTCCGGCCGCCTCGGTGTAACCGGTCTTCATTCCGTTGCAATACGAGAGCCGTTTCAGAACTTTGTTCGTGTTCTCG
>CATPCN010000245.1 GCA_955652855.1 uncultured Chthoniobacterales bacterium
CGGCAAGACGACTTCACTGGCTGCGTTTCGTTGATCTCATTGAGCAACGCAGCCAGTGAAGTCGTCTTGCCGCTTCCGGTTGCGCCCGTCACCAGAACCAGCCCGGTTTTCTCCTTGGCGATTTCTTTAAAAATTTCCGGAAGCTCGAGCGATTGAAGAGTTGGAACTTCCGCCTGCAATTTGCGGAGGACGATTGAGAAGTGGCCCTGTTGCCGAAAGATGTTCACGCGGAAACGCGCCTGATCATTGAGCGAATAGCTGCAATCGCACGATCCGCCGGTAAGATAATCGTACATCAAGCGCCGATTGCCTTGCATGAGTGTGAGCGCGATCTGTTCGGTCTGAAATGGGGTGAGCCGCTCGACCGGTGGATCGACAATTACGGGTTTGAGCTCACCGAAATCCTCCACTTGGAGCGGATGGCCAACCGAAATGTTGAGATCGGAGATGCCGTTGTAGGTTTGCAGCATCGCCGATAAAATTCTGTCCAGATCAGGAATTCTCATAACGACGGTGGGTTATTCTTCATCAGCTGGCGGTTCTTTGAGGAAGGCGCGGAATTTCTTTTTATCGACCCCTTTGTCGTAAGCTTCCTCCGGCGAAATGCGCGCGTAGCGTAGGAGGTCGATGATCGCATCGTCCAGCGGCTGATTTCCCTTCTTTTTGCCGACTTGAATCATGCCCGGGATTTGGTGTGTCTTGCCTTCGCGAACCAGGTTTGCGATTGCCGTATCCACCACCAGAATTTCCAGGGCGGCGAGCCGTCCCGGCTGATCGATGCGCTTGAAAAGATTTTGCGCGATCACGCCTTTGAGCGATTCGGCCAGCGTGGCGCGAATTTGGTTTTGCTGGTTGGTCGGGAAAACATCGATAACACGATCCACCGCTTTCGCTGCGCTCGAGGTATGCAGAGTTCCGAAAACGAGGTGACCGGTCGCAGCCGCAGTTAGCGCCAGCTCGATCGTCTCGAGATCGCGCATTTCAACCCACCAGCAGGATATCGGGGTCCTCGCGCAGCGCGCCTTCTTAGCGCGGCGGCGAAGGATCGGGTGTGCACGCCTACTTCACGGTGCTGGATGAGGCAATTCTGACTGCGATGAACAAACTCAATCGGATCTTCCACCGTGATGATGTGATCGTGTCTTTGCAGATTCGCGTAATCCATCATGGCCGCAAGCGTGGTGGATTTGCCCGAGCCGGTCGGACCGGTTACGAGAATCAGCCCTTTTTTCAAGAGAGGGAATCTTTTCAGCACCGGAGGCAGACCGAGATCGTCCACCGTCAACACTTTCGACGGGATCAAGCGGAACACGGCGGAGACGCCGTGCTTCTGCTGAAAGAAATTTGCACGATAGCGGGCGACTCCGGTAACCTCGTAGCCAAAATCGACATCGGAAGTCTCCTCAAAGTATTTGATCTTTCCCTCGGGCGCGATCTCGTAAATCATTGCTTTGAGATCGTCGTTTTCGAGCGGCGGATAATCCACGCGCACGAGATCGCCATTCACCCGGAGCATGGGGGAATTATTGGTCGAAAGGTGCAGGTCTGAGGCCTTTTGTTCGGCCATCAGTTTGAAGAAAGAGTCGATGCGGGCCATTGGGTCCTACCCATGGTGAAGCTAAATTGATGCCATTCGCGCCGGAGGTTTCCACAGCGCAAAGCGTGCTAGCGCGACGGCTGGTGCGCGGCGTCCAGCGTCGAGCGCACCTGTTCGAGCAGTTTTGCGCGCGTGTACGGCTTCGGAATGAAACCGCGCAGACCGTGAGAAAGCATTGTGCTAAGTTTGCTTTGCTCGGCAAAGCCGCTGCTCAGAACTGCGTTTACGTTTGGATTAAGTGAGCGCAGCTCCTCGAAAACGGCATCGCCATCCATCACCGGCAGAAAGAAATCCAGAATGACCAGACCGATCTGCTTGCTCAGTTGCTGATAAATCTTGAGAGCCTCGAAACCATCGTTTGCGAGAATAACTTTGTACCCTTCGTCCATGAGCGTTTCGCAAACAAATTCTGCAATTTCAACCTCGTCTTCCACGACCAGAATCAATTCACGCCTACCCTTTGGATTTCGGACTTTGAACTGAGGTATCGTTCCCGCCGTTGGCGTCGGCGACAATGTTCTTCGCTGCGGCTTAACTCGTCGCGCAGTCGAAGCGGTTGGCTTTGATGATTTTGTTGGCATTTGGAGAACTGGGACGGATTTTGCCGCGGCCTGCACCACGGTGAAAGCCGGAGTTTTGCCGGGCTCGAATTTGGGGGAAACTTTTCCTGCGGCAGCGGCGAGAATTTTCGAAGTCACCCGATCGAAAAGTTCCTGAGATGTTTTTGACGCCATCTCGACCCGATCGGCCATCATCTCGATGTAATTGTATTCGCCCTTGTGCTGTTTCGCCAGATCTGCGTAACGCGAGATCTGCTGCAAGATCGAATTCAGCTCGGTCGAAGTCGTGGCGATCCACTTCAAATCTTCGTGATCGAGCATAAGCCAGCGGGCCGTTTCGTTTAATCAGTCTCGTTCACACAAGCCCACCAAACACAAGCTAAGACAGCAAAAATGGCGATCGCGAAGAAACCGAGAGTTAGCATAAATCAAAGCACTTTAAAATCAGCACGCTTCATGCCTTTTCGCACCTCTCGCGTCAATTGCAAACTGCGTGATTTCATCTTCGCAAGATCGACAGTTAGCGGAAGATCGATAGCGGCAAGAAACCTTACGCGTTACAATATTTTCCGTGCGCATAACTTTTCGCGATGGCTTTTTCGTCGGCGCCGGTCTCACGATCGCAGCGGGAATCTATTTCGCCTGGCTTTGGCAGGCCGAACATCAGGTTCAACTGCACACGGCGCACCTCTTTCGCAACATCGACATAAAAAATTGGAACGCCGTCGCTGCCGACATCAGCCTGGATTATCGCGACGATTGGAACAACGATCGCGCAATCCTCATTGCACGATTGCGTGAATTGCTAGGCGATCGCGGCAAGATCGAAATCATTGCGCATGATTCTGACCTCCACATCGAACAGCGCGATGGTTTTTTCCGCGCGAAAATTACCATCAAGGCGAAGGCGAAATCCTTTCGCTGATCAAAGAGCGCATTAATTCCGCTCTCCGCGCCGTTTGAGCTGCAATGGCGGCATCAGTCAAGCAAACCGTGGGACTGGAAGTTGGTTCGCGCGAGCAACGCGGAGCTGCAAGTCCCAGCGGAGTGATGGGCCTTATTTCCCGAGCGCCTTCCGCAATTCTGTCCTGGCCGATTCGACTTCGCGTGGGCTGGCGTGGCAAAGCAGGAGCGCGCGCAAGCGATCGCCCTGATAATAACGGGCCGTGAATTTCTTCTTCGCGTAGGTCCCGCGCAACTCCACTCGCGTCGGTTGCAAACTGAAATCGCCGACAAAATCGAGATGAAGATCAAACGCTTCCGTCCAGAAATATGGGACCTGTTCGTAGCGAACTCGTTTTTTCCCGGTGATGTTCGCACCGGCCACGAGGCCTTGCGCTCGCGCATTTTCCCAATGCGTCTGCCGGCGCACTCCGCCCATGATGCGATCGGGATAAAAAGCGAGATCGCCGATCGCAAAAATTCCCTTTTCTTCCGTCTCGAGATATTCCGTCACCGGCGAACCGTGCGGTCCGGAGAGCGGAGTGTTGCGCACAAGATCGAGATTCGGCTCCGCTCCACAGGCGACCACCGCCACGCCGGCTGCGACGCGATTCCCGCTTTTCGTCTGAATGTTGCGCAAAACTGTTTTGCCTTCGAATCCATTCAGGCTTTCGCCCAGCAACAATGTCACGCCGTGTTTCGTGAAATAATTCGTGATCCATGCGCCCGTGTCCGGATCGAGATAACGATTCAACAGATACCCGTTCCGATGCATGATGCTGACTTTGAATTTTAGTTTCCGCAGACTCGCGGCCGTCTCGCAAGCGAGCAATCCGCCGCCGACGATCACGACCGTTTTTTCGAGGCTCGCCATCTCGCGCAACGCGAGCGCATCGCGCACCGTTCGCAAGTAAATCACATTGCCAAGGCCCACGCCTGCCACCAGTGGACGCACTGGGCGGCTGCCCATCGCGAGGCACGCCTTATTGAATTCAATTGTCTCGCCGTTGCCCAGCACCGCCAGCCGCCGATCGATGTTGAGCTGCGTAACGACCGTATCGAAACGCGTCTCGATCTTATGCGCTTTGTACCAGCCAGCATCAACATGCGGCAGCTTTTTCAGCGGAGGAATTTTCTCGCGCAAAAAACTCTTCGATAGCATCCAGCGTTTATAAGGATGAAGACTTTCCGCGCCGACGAGAGTGACGCTCCCGCGTTTATCGTGCTTGCGGAGAGTTTCACAAACACTGCTCCCGCCGATGCCGCCGCCGATGATGAGATAATCCCGCTGAATCATGCGAAGAGCGGACGATAAAAATTAAGTCCGGTGCTGGCGAGGTAAAAATTATGTCGATCTTGCGCTCAAGGGCGCTGACGACCCTAGCCGAGCACCGCTCGGCAAATAATCACCGACGCGATGACGCCGGTGAGATCCGCCAGTAAGCCCGCGGGAATTGAATGCCGCGTACGTTTTATTCCGACAGATCCAAAATAAACCGCCACCACATAAAACGTTGTTTCAGTGCTGCCGTAAATCGTCGCTGCCGTCAGGCTCACCAAATTTTCCGGACCGAGCCGATGCACGATGTCGGTCAAAATCGCGAGCGTCGCGCTGCCGCTCAATGGCCGCATCAACGCGAGCGGCAATAAATCGGGCGGGAAATGGAGCGGCGTGAGGATCGGCGAAAGTGCGCGCGTGAGCAGATCGATTCCGCCCACGCCTTTAAACATGTTGATCGCCACCAGCATCGTGACCAGAAACGGAATGATGCGCAGAATCACGTTGAAACCTTCCTTCGCGCCTTCGACGAACTCTTCGTAAACTTTGATGCCGCGCGTCGCCGCATAGACTGGAAAAAAGCTGAGCAAGAACGGAATCGCCAGGATCGACAATGAGTTCACGCTCCGCACAAAAACGCTTTGCGTCGCCGCGTTCACATCGAGCGGCAGATTAAAAAGCTGCGGGAAAACCATTTTCAAAAAAAGCGCGATGAAGAAAATGACGAGCACGATCAAAAGAATCGAAGCCCAAACTGACGGCCGCGTTTGCGGTGGTGCGCTGATTAATTCTTCCGGTTGCTGCCGAATCTGCTCTGTAGAGGAAGCTGTTAGCTTCCCGTTTGTAATCACCGCTCCTTCGATCCGAAAGATCGACAATTTTTCGAGTAGCTTCACGCTCACGATCGCAACCGTCGCCGCGCAAAGCGTAGCGAGCAGCGCTGTGCCGACGATCGCCGTTGGCCTTGTCGATCCAGCGGCGAACAGAATCGCAATCGCCGTCGTCGGAATTAATTGGACCGAGCTCGTGTTGATCGCGAGAAATGTGCACATCGCATTTGTCGCGACGCCCGGCCGCGGATTCAACGTTTCCAGATCGCGCATCGCGCGCAGACCGAGCGGCGTCGCCGCATTGCCGAGCCCCAGCATGTTCGCCGCCATGTTCATGAGCATCGAACCCATCGCGGGATGATCGGCCGGCACGTCCGGAAAAAGTCTCTTCATGATTGGGCGCAGCGCGCGCGCGATTTTTTGCACGAGTCCGGCACGCTCCGCCAGGCGCATTACGCCAAGCCAAAGCGCCATGATGCCGATCAAGCCGAGCGCGATCGTGACCGCGGTCTTCGCGCCGTCGAACGCGCCGTCAGTCACATCTTTTAGCCGATCATTCCAGCCGCCGATCGCGACCGAGAGCAAAATTAGGGCGAGCCAGATGTAATTCAGCACAGCGATTTATTACAGCGAACGCGGCGTCGCGAAAAGCGATTTACTTGCTTTCGAGCAAAGTCGCAGCGTGTTTGAGTGCGGATTCGCTCTTGCCGCCGAGCATTCGCGCGATTTCTTCGCGGCGCGCCTTCCCAGTGACTTCGTGAAGATTCGAAAATGTGCGGCCGCGCGCGACTTCCTTCGTCACGACGAAATGCGAGGATGCGGCGGATGCAACTTGAGGCAGGTGCGTGATGCAAAGCACTTGATGATCGGCCGCGAGTGTTTTCATTTTTGCGCCGACGGCGTTCGCGATTTCACCGCCGACGTTTGCATCGATTTCATCGAAAACGAGCAGCGGAATCGCGTCCTGCGCGGCGAGTGAAGATTTGATCGCAAGCATCAAGCGCGAGATTTCGCCGCTCGATGCAATCGTGCGCAGCGGTTTGAGTGGCTCGCCCGGATTTGGCGAAAAGAGCAGCTCGGCTGCGTCGAAACCGGTCGGTCGCGGTTCATCTAGCTTTGTCAGCTTCGCTTCAAACTCGGATTGATGAAAACCGAGATCGCGCAAATTGCGCCGGATATTCTCGGAAAGTTTCGGCGCGGCCTTTGCGCGTGCTTTGTGCAGCGCCTCACCGCAGCGCTTTACTTCCGTGCGCGCGATTTCAATTTCTCTCGCCAGCCGATCAAGCTCGGCATCGCGGCCCTCGATTTTGCGCATTCGCTCCGCCGCGCGCTCCCCAAACGCAATCACTTCCGCAATCTAACCGCCGTATTTCCTTTTCAATGTTTCGAAGAGTGAAACGCGCTGCTCGAGCGCGGCCATTTGCGCTGGATCGAGATCAAGTTTTTGCGCGTAATCAGCAAGCGTGCGCGCAATTTCCGAAAGTTCGACCACGGCGGTTTCATGCGCGGCGGAGAATTGCGAAATGGAATTGTCGATCTTTTCCAGCTCGCGCAGCGATCTTTGCGTCTCTGCGAGTTGTGAAAGAATGGAATCATCGGCATCGGATAGTTTTGTCGCGACGGCGCTGGCCAATTCGATCAAACGTTTGCTGTTGCTGGCCAACTTGTAGCGCGATTCGATTTCCACTTCTTCAGTTGCGACAAGATTTGCACCGGAGATTTCGGCGACCTGATGCCGCAACAAATCGAGCTCCTGCTCGCGGGCCGATTCCGCTGTGTTCAGCGCAGCGTGTTCGGCGAGCGCCGTTTGCAGCTTCCGGAAATGCTGATCGAATTCGCGAAGCAAATCTTCGGCGCGCGCGAAGCCGTCGAGCAGCGCCAACTGCTTTTCCGGCGAGAGAAGCGACTGGTGATCGTGCGGCCCGTGAAGATCGACGAGTTCATCGCCGAGATTTTTCAAAACGGCAAGCGTGGTAGGCGAGCCATTGATGAATTGCCGGTTCGTGCCGCTCGTGGAAAAACTGCGCTTAAGAATCAGTCCGCCATCGCCAGGTTCGACGCCGGCTTCGGTCAGAAACGAATTCAGCTTCGCAAGATCCTTGCCGTCGAAAATTGCTTCGACCGTGCAAGAATCGGCGCCGGTGCGAATGAGCGATTTGTCGGTGCGTTCGCCGAGCAACAAATGCAGCGCACCGATGATAATCGATTTTCCGGCGCCGGTTTCGCCGGTGATCGCCGTGAAACCCGGCGCGAGTTGCCATTCGAGATCCTCGACGAGCGCGAGATTCTTGATACGCAGCAGAGTCAAGACAGTAGGCATGGAGGTTGAGAGTTCTTAGTTGAGAGTTGAGAGTGCGGGGCTTTTGAAGATTTCAGACTCTCAACACTCAACTTTCAACTCTCAACTGATTCTCACCTTCCTCGGCACCGGCACATCGCAAGGCGTGCCGATGATCGGCTGCGATTGTGCGGTATGTCGATCTTCCGATCCGCGCGATCAACGGTTGCGCTCGTCGATTTACATCGAAACTCCCGAAAGCGCGTTCGTTGTGGACACCGGCGCAGATTTCCGCACACAAGCGTTGCGCGAAAATATCCGGCGCGTCGATGCAGTCGTGTTCACCCATTCGCACACCGATCACATCATGGGCTTCGACGATCTGCGCCGGTTCTCGCACGCGCGTGGCTGCATGCCGGTTTACGCTTCCCCGGAAACGATGCGTGACCTCGAGCGTGTTTTTGAGTTCGCGTTCAAAGCTACCAATCCATTCCCAGGTTACTTGAAACCGGAGCCGCACGTCGTCGAAGGAACATTTCGGCTCGGTAAGATCGACATTACCCCACTGCCGGTGCCGCACGGTTCTGCAATCGTGAACGGTTATCTGTTTTCGCGCGACGGCGAAAAGCTCGTCGCCTATCTGAGCGATTGCAGCGAGGTTCCGAAAAAAATTGTCGATCTTATCGGTCACGTGAAAGTGTTGATCATCGACGCGCTTCGTCACAAACCGCATTTAACGCACCTGAGCGTCGCGCAAGCGCTGGAAATCGCGGAGCGTGTGCAGCCGGCCCGAACTTATTTCACGCACATCGCTCACGAATTGCCGCAGGCCGCGGAAGCGGAACTTCCCGAGCACACGCACATCGCGTATGACGGCTTGAAGTTGCAATTATGAGGCTGCGTTTTGTTTCGATCGTAATCGCGGTTTGCTTTGTTTTCATTGCAGCGAAAGCACTGCGCGCTGCCGACGATCCCCTAATCGCGTCGACCATCGTGATCTATAATCGCGATCTTCCCGAGTCGGTCGAGCTGGCGAAATTTTACGCGCAGAAGCGCGGGATCGATCGCAGTCATCTCGTCGGGTTGTCTTGTTCGAAAGAGGAAGAGATCAGCCGCGAAGAATATGACGTCACCATCGCGGGTCCGTTGCGCGAAATTTTTGCGCAGCGGAAATGGTGGACATTGCGCGGAGACGCGGAGCGGCCAGTCGAAGTTAGCGCCAACTCGATTCATTTCGTGGCCCTGATCAAAGGCGTGCCGATGAAGATTCGAGCAGCGGCGTCGTATCCGGGTGACGAACCAGGCGCCGGCCCGATTGCTTCACGCAACGAAGCGTCCGTCGATTCCGAGCTGGCCGTGCTCGGACGTTTTTCACCGGTGATTTCCGGCGCGTTGACGAACCCGTATTTTCAAAGTTATCGGCCGATCACCGAGTTTGAAAACCCGTCGATCTTGCTTGTCTGCCGACTGGATGCGCCGACCGCGGAGACAGTCCGCCGCATGATTATCGATGCGATCGACGCGGAGAGAAATGGACTTTGGGGACGCGCTTACATCGACGGCGGGCACAATCCGCCCGGCCGATTAGAGGTGGGCGACGAATGGTTGAGCGAGATAGCCAAGCACCTGCAGAGCGCCGGCGTTGCCACAGTTTTCGAAGATACGCCCGCGGTTTTTCCGGATGGTTATCCCATGACAGATTGCGCGCTCTATTACGGTTGGTATTCGGGCAATGTCACCGGTCCTTTCACGCAACCGGGATTTCGTTTCGTGCCGGGCGCGATCGCCGTTCACATTCATTCGTTCAGCGCAAACACGCTGCGCGATCCAAACGCGAACTGGGTCGCACCGCTTTTGACGAAAGGCGCGGCTGCATCAATGGGCAATGTTTACGAGCCCTATCTGCAGCTCACGGCGCACCTGAATGTTTTTAATGATCGCCTCGTGCACGGGTTCACGTTTGCGGAGAGCGCCTATATGTCGATCCAAGCGTTGTCGTGGATGACGGTCGTGGTCGGTGATCCGCTTTACCGGCCCTATGTTTCCTGGCTGCAAATTGATGCAAAACCGACGGCGACCAGGATTGGCGCCGAGTGGAAATTGTATCACGAGTTCGCTTTGAAAAATGGGTCGAAACCGGCTCCAGAATATCGCGCATTTGCACGGCAGATCGCATCGCGTGGACGCAACGCCCCGATGATCGAAGATCTCGGTTTGATGGAAGCGCGCGATAAGAATTTCGCGGCGGCCGCGAGTTATTTTCAACAGGCGCGCACGCTTTACACAAAGCGCGACGACATTTTGCGCGTTGTGTTGGAAGAATCCGATGCGTGGATCAAACAAGGCAAACCAAAACGCGCTCTCGATCTTGTGCGCAGCGTTTTGCGAATTGTGAGCGACGCGCCAGCCACGCCGCTTCTCCGAAAAATTGAGTCCGATCTTGCGCCGCCGCAGAAACATTAATCGTCAGCGAATGATGCCGCGTTCGCTCTGCTCGATGAACTCCAGGATTTGATTGATCTCGTTGCTCGCGGACAATTCCTGCCGGATCGCCTCGATCGCCTGACGTGTGTTCAATTTCGAGCGATAGATCAAACGAAACGCTTCTTTGATTTCCTTCACCTTTTCAGGCGGGAAACCGCTTCGCTCCAGACCGACGAGATTAATTCCGCGCACTTTCGCCGGGTTGCCATCCGCGATCATAAACGGCGGCACGTCTTGCACAATTTTCGAGCAGCCGCCCGTGATTGCGTAACGTCCGACGCGGCAAAATTGATGCACGGCGGTTAGTCCGCCCATGACCGCGTGATCGCCGATCTGCACATGACCAGCAAGCGTTCCGTTGTTCGAGAAGACAACCTCGTCGCCGACCGTGCAATCGTGGCCGATGTGACTGTAAGCGAGAAAATTTCCGCGGCTGCCGATGCGCGTTTTTCCCTTGCTCGTCGTGCTGCGATTCACCGTGACGAATTCGCGAAATATATTTTCGTTGCCGATCTCGAGATACGTCGGTTCGCCTTGATATTTCAGGTCTTGCGTTTGCTGGCCGATTGAGCAGTAGGCGTAAAATTTGTTGCGCCCGCCCGCACGCATCGGTCCGGCCAGCGTGACGTGATTTTGCAGCCAGCAATTTTCTCCGAGCACAACATCGACATGAACGACGCAATAGGGACCGATGATTGTGCCCGCGCCGATCTCCGCGCCCGCATCGACAATAGCGGTCGGATGAATCTGCGCGCTGCTCATTTATCCAGAAACGTGAACATCAGCTCAGCTTCGGAGACGACAACGTCGTTCACCACGCAGCTGCACATTGCTTTGGCCAGGCGATTGCCGCGCGATTTTGTCAGCTCGGCGTGAATAAAAAGTGTGTCGCCCGGAAAAACCGGTTTGCGAAATTTCACACCGTCGGCGCTCATGAAATAACCGATGCGGTTCGTGGTGTTCGCGAGCTTGAACAGCAAAACACTCGCAACCTGCGCCATCGCTTCCACTTGCATCACGCCCGGCATCACCGGATGTCCGGGAATATGTCCCTGGATAACCGGCTAGTTGATCGAGACACTCTTCATCCCGAACACATTCGTTCC
>CATPCN010000246.1 GCA_955652855.1 uncultured Chthoniobacterales bacterium
TCGTTGGTCGATATTTCGCGATGGACCGCGATCGCCGTTGGGACCGGACAAAAAAAGCGTGGGACGCAGTCGTGCTCGGTTGCGGCGAAGTTTGCGGTGCATCGCCGACCGTGGCGTTAGATCGACATTATAAATTGGGCAAGACCGATGAGTTCATGCCGCCGCTTATTTTCTCGCACACTAACGAGACACGCGTTCGCGACGGCGACACGGTTCTCTTTTTCAACTTCCGCGCAGACCGCGCCCGCCAGCTGTCGCAAGCATTTCTTCTCAAGGATTTCGATGGATTTGATCGAGAAGTTTGGCCGCAAGTTAATTACATCACGCTCACGCAATACGATGTGACTTACCCTTCGCCGTTTGTTTTCGCGCCGGAAAAGCTGGTGCACATTTTGAGCGACGTCGTTAGCGCCGCAGGAAAAACCCAGCTGCGCATCGCCGAGACGGAGAAATATCCGCACGTCACTTATTTTTTTAATGGCGGCATTGAGCGCGCGTTCCCCGGCGAAGATCGCAAAATTGTTCCGTCGCCAAAGGTCGCGACGTACGATCTTCAGCCGGAAATGAGCGCCTCGCAGCTCACGGATGAAGTGCTGTCGCGTATGGCGAATTATGATTTGATCATCCTGAACTTCGCGAACCCAGACATGGTCGGTCACACCGGAATAGTCGAAGCGGGGATCAAAGCGGTCGAGACAGTCGACGCATGTTTGGCGCGGATTGTGCCGGAACTTCTTTCGATCGGCGGTAAATGTCTCGTCACCGCGGACCACGGCAACTGCGAGCAAATGCGCAATATCGATGGAACGCCCAACACCGCGCATACCACCAATCTTGTGCACTTCATTTACATTGCCGACGAAGCGCAAGAGTTTCGTTGTGAAGACGGAATTCTCGCCGATGTCGCGCCGACCATTCTTTTTCTCCTCGGAATTCCGAAACCGGAAGAAATGACCGGCCGCAGCCTGCTCGTTCCGCCGTCAAAGAACAGCGGTAGCGGCTAGCGAGTTAGGTGGCGACCATAGACTATGTTCTTACAGCGGATCGGAAGCAGAGAAGAAGCTCGACCCGCCCGCTGGTTAATACGGAGAACCTCTTCGCTGTAATTGGCCGGCACTCCCATTAGGCTTCCGCTCTTGCGATCCAGCTTCGATCTCTTTCGTTAAAGTTTCGACAGTCGCTGGTTCGTTCTTCATGAACTGATCGAAATCACGTTTAGCTTGCTCTGCACGCGGGTTGTGCGTGGCACTATAACAAGCCTGCCGCACATTTAAGAAATTGTGCTGCCAGGGTACATTTGGCTCGAATGCTCCAACCGCATTCAGCGTATACTCGCCGAGATTGTTTCCATCGATTTGCAAGCCAATGTTCAATAAGGTAACGAGGCGGTTGGCTTCGTGATTGAAGATGGAGAACGGTTTTCTTAATGCATCATACAATTGCACCGAGGCCGTGCGCGATTCATCCGCGTGTGCAATCTCCGCGGCTAACGCTATCGAGCGACTGGCCAAGCCGTAGGTTGCCCATGGGTCCTCGCGCAATGATTGAAAAAAGTTCGCGAGGCTCTGAGTAGCATCCACTCGTTTCCCCTGACTCCAAAAAAAACGCGCTCGGATTGCTTCCGCATCCGATGGAAGAATTGCGGCAAGTTTTTCGATATATGGTACTGCGGCATTATCACCTTCGGCCGCGAGGCATTCAGCAACAAGAATCAGTTGCGGCAGGGTTTTTGGTTCGTTGGATTGGCCGCGCCATTCTTGACACGCGCCGGACAAATCGCCATCCACATAATTGAGGAATGCCATCGTACGTCGCTTTTGTTGCGAACCCAATGCCGTTTGCATTTCAGACGTAAGATAAAGCGACGGGTGCATTGAAGAACGCGCTTCGCTTACCCGCGGCCAGTCGATATCGCCATCGATAAGCAACGGACGATCGGCGTGTGCACGTTGAGCAGCCGCTCGTAGATTTGCGATTTGAAATCCAGTGCTAAGGCCGATGGTGCGAGCCAAGCCGAACTCAATTACGGTGCGGTCGTCGGTGTTCAACGGCACGGTTCCAATGTGTTGCAGGGAGTCTGCGATCGTTTCGTTGCCCAAGTAATGGGGAAACGCCGAAGATAAGGCGAAATTCGCGAAGCCAAGTCGTCTGATAAATCAGCGCGCAAAATCCTGAGCCGAAAAGGAGCAAAGCAACCAGACCAGAGCGAATAGGCATGAGAAATTAACCCGTAAGCTCAGTCCCGCGTCCATTCCGCCAGTTCCTTGGCCCAATAGGTGACGATCACATCGGCGCCCGCGCGTTTCATTGACGTCATCAACTCCAGCACCGTGGCCCGTTCGTCGAAGCAACCTTTCTCAACCGCCGCTTTGACCATCGCGTATTCGCCGCTCACGTGATACACCGCGGTCGGCTTTCCAAAGCGTTCGCGCACGCGCCAGACAAGATCGAGATAAGGGAGCGCCGGTTTTATCATTACGATGTCCGCGCCTTCTTCGACATCGAGCGCCACTTCGCGCAACGCTTCGTCCGCGTTCGCGCAATCCATTTGATATGTGCGTCGGTCGCCAAACTGAGGCGGACTTTCCGCGGCTTCACGGAATGGGCCGTAAAAAACGGACGCGAATTTCGCCGCGTAACTCATGATGCCGATGTTCTCAAATCCAGATGCATCGAGAGCTTTACGGATCGCGCCGATGCGGCCATCCATCATGTCGCTCGGCGCGACAAGATCGACACCAGCAGCTGCGTGCGAGAGCGCCGTCTTAACCAAAAGATCGACAGTTTCATCATTCAAAACATGAAAGTGGTCGCCGTCCATTCGCGTCACGCCGCAATGGCCGTGACTCATGTATTCGCAAAGGCAAACATCGCTGATCACGACGATCTCTGGACATTCGGCTTTGATAGCGCGCACGGCTTCCTGCACGACGCCGTCTTCCGCATAAGCCGAGCTCGCTTGCTCATCTTTTTTCGCCGGAATGCCAAAGAGCAGGACCGCTTGCAAACCGAGGTCGCGTGCCGTCTTCGCTTCCTGCACGGCTTCGCGCACGGTCAGTTGAAACACTCCGGGCATGCTCGCGATCGCACGGCGCTCTTTCAATTTTCCACTGACAAAAAGCGGGAGAATGAAATCGTGCGCGGTGAGTTTCGTTTCGCGGACGAGGTTTCGCAGCGCTGGAGAACGGCGCAAACGGCGCGGCCGATGAACCAGATTTCTCACAAAGCCGAGGCTAAGCGTTGCGCGAGAACGTCGCAAGCTCGCCATAGGACGAATCCGTCCATCTGGCGGACCGGCGGACTTGACGCGACCGAGCGTTACGTGTAGCGGCTGCATTGTTGCAGGCCAGTTCTGCCAAATGACGCGCGTGGCCCGGAAATCAGCGATCGATTATCTATTGATCGACATTAGTAACTCGTTTACGAAATTCGCTTTCGCCACGAGGAAGCGCGTCTTGCGAACTTCGCGTATGCCGACCAAGCAATTGAATGTCCGCGCGCTCAAAGGTTTCCTGCGCGCTCGCGATGTCGGGGCGATTGTCGTCTGCTCGGTTGTTCCAAAGAAAAATGCGGTCATCAGGAAAGCGGCGGATGGTGTGCGGGTTTTTTTCTTAAGCGCGTATGTCGATCTTGGCGTCGCGATTGATTATCCATCGCCGCGTTCGATTGGCGCGGACCGGCTGGCGAACGCCGTTGCCGTTGCGCAGTTGTACGGGTGTCCGGCGATTGTGGTGGATTTCGGAACCGCGGTTACTTTTGACGTCGTTTCCGCGCGCGGCGCTTACATCGGCGGCGTGATCGCGCCGGGCTTGGAAGCGATGACGAATTTTCTTTATCAGCGAACGGCGCTGTTGCCGAAGCTGATCTTGAGCGAACCGAGATCGGCCGTCGGAAAAAGTACGCGCGGCGCGATGATTTCGGGAGCGGTATTGGGTTACCGTGGTCTTGTCCGCGAAATCCTCGCGCAGATTACGAAGGAGGTTTTTCCGCGGCGCAAAGTGAAGATCGTTGCGACCGGCGGCTACGCGAAACTGATTGCCGCTCCATTGCCGGAGATCGAAGCGGTTCACCCAAATCTCACGCTCGAAGGACTGCGCATCGCGGCCAATCGAAGCCTTAAACGCCTGCGAAAATCGCCGGCGAACAAGGTCGGCAGAAGGCCTCACCTCGCGGCGTAATTCCTGCTGCAAAACGCCTTGCATTAGAGCCGTTTGGACGGAGACAAATTTAGGCTTGTCATCCGTCGCGCGGAGAGGTTTTATGTCCTTCCTGACATGAAGTTTCGGAAATTCGCCGCAATCGCAATTCTAGTGCTGAGCTCCTTCGCGGCAACGACGGTCGCGCCTTCTAAATCAGAGTTGGAAGCGATGTACGACAAAGCGTTTCACCAATTCGACACGAACAATTTCGATCAATCCTTGAAGGAACTCGACGCGATTGATGCGCGTCAGCCTGATCTTGCCGAATCGCAGAATCTGCGCGGCGTGATTTTAATGCGCCAAGGAATTTATGACAAAGCGGAAGCTGCTTTGCATGAAGCGCTGAGGATTGATCCGAAATTCTGGAACGCGCGTTTCAATTTGGCCGAGATCCCATTTTTGCAAAAGAATTGGGCGGAAGCGCGCGAGCGTTTTCAAGCGTTGTTGACCGGGAACGCTTCGGAGCTGGAGGGAGAAGCGTCGCAGCTTATTCAATACAAGATTCTCCTGACTTATTTGCTCGAGGGAAAAGAGAACATGGTGGATTCGATTCTGGCGAAGTTCGAGCTTTCACCCGACACGCCTGCGGTGCATTACGCCAACGCTGCGATCGCGCTCAATCAGAAAAATGAGAAGGAAGCGAACGATTGGCTGGCGGCCGCGAAGAAAAATTTCTCGCCGCAACTGAACAAACTTTTTGCGGAATCGCTTTATGAAGTTGGCTGGATGCAAAAACCCGTGGGCGAAGCTCGCGCGGCTCTGGAATTGACATCCGCCGCGGAGCGGACGGCCAAGGCAAAAGCCTTCGCCAAATCGAAGATCGACGAAGCGCAGCAAGCTTTGCAGCAGCGCGATCTGACCGCCGCGCGCAAGCTGGTCGAAGAGGCGGACGCAGCTACTCCAAACCAGGCGTCGATTTTGAATCTTCACGGGCAAATTTTGCTGGAGCAAAAGGATTTCGACGGAGCGGAAA
>CATPCN010000247.1 GCA_955652855.1 uncultured Chthoniobacterales bacterium
CCGCGCGCGCACGCGCCTGATCGGTCTTGTTGACCACCACGATGTCCGCGAGATCGAGCATCACGATCTTTTGCAATTGCAACCGCGCGCCGTAATCGGGATTCATCACGAGCACCGTTTGATCGACAATTCCACCTTTCTGAAACGGCATCGCTTCCTGTCCGGTGCCGACCGTTTCGATGATGACGTAATCGAAGCCGCCCTGCATCAATTCCCGCAGGCAACCTTCCGTGGCCGGCGAAAGTCCGCCGGCTTGTCCGCGTGTCGCCATGCTGCGCATAAAAACGCGATCGTCCTGTGAGTTGATCATGGTGGCGCGATCACCCAGGAGCGCGCCTTCGCCCACCACGCTCGGATCGTGCGACAAAATCGCGATGCGCACTTTTGAATCCTGGCGTAGAAATCGCAGCACCAGCTCATCAATCAGCGTGGTTTTGCCGGCGCCACCAGGGCCTGTGAAACCGATGACGAAAGAAGTAGATGTCGATCTTTGCCTGGAGCGCGCGGATTTCTTCGCGCCGCGCCCGGCTTTCTCTTCGATCGCCGTGAGTCTGCGCGCGAGTTCGATGTCGCGCGTTTTCCCGCGTGAACGTTTCGTGCGGGGCTTGCCGTAATTTTTCCGAACGTATTCCGCCATTTCATCCAGCGAAGTCCCGGCGAAGAAAATTTTCTCCACGCCTTTGCGTTCCATGGACATGGCATCGGCATGAGTGATTGTGCCACCGCCGCCGCCAAAAACTTTAATATCGTCCGCGCCTTGCTTGCGCAGTTGCTTCACGACATCGGCAAAGAATTCAATGTGTCCGCCGTTGTAACTGGAGATTCCGATGGCTCGCACATCTTCCTGAATGGCGGCGCGCGCGATGTCGCTGACCGATCGGTGATATCCGAGATAAATGACCTCGATCCCGCGCCGGATGAATTCGAGATTGATCGTGTTGATCGCGCTGTCGTGTCCGTCGCAGATTGGAACGGCGGTGAGAATGCGAATCGGTGCAGGCATTTGTTAGACAGGATTAACAGGATGAACGGAATGGAGCAAGTGGACGCATTCCATTCTACTTTCTAATTTCTACTTTCTACCTTCTACTTTGCGCATGGCTGATCCTCTCGATTTTAGCGGCAAGGTCGTGCTCGTCACCGGAAGCTCACGCGGCATTGGCGCGGAAATGATCCAGGCGTTCGGGAAACGCGGCGCGCAATGCGTGGTCAATTACGTTGTCGATGCAGCGGGTCAGAACAAATCCGATGCCGAAGCGGTCGCGAAAGAATTGAAGGGGCCGCTTGTGATCGAATGCGACGTGACCAAGCCGGAGCAAGTCGAGTCGATGATGAAACAAATACAAGATCGACATGACGGGCTCGACATCTTGATCAACAACTCTGGAATCATCCGCGACCGCACGATCAAAAAGATGTCGATGGAAGAATTCGAGAGCGTCGTGCGCATCAATCTCACCGGGACGTTTAACGTCACGCAGAAAGCGATGTCGATCTTACGCAAGGACGGTCGCGTCGTGAACTTATCGTCGGTCAGCGGACAAATGGGCTTGTTCGGGCAAGCGAATTATTCGTCGAGCAAAGCGGCGATCATCGCGCTAACTAAAGTTTCGGCGAGAGAACTCGCTCGCCAGAACATCACCGTGAACGCGATTGCGCCCGGTTTCATCGACGTCGGCATGAGCAAAGGCATGCCGGACGACGTGATCGCGAACTTCATCAAACAAATTCCGCTCGGACGTCTCGGCGACGCTCGCGAAATTGTCGATGCAGCGCTCTTCCTCGCTTCACCGATGGCGTCATACATCACCGGCCACGTCCTCAACGTAAACGGCGGATTTTATATGGGGTGATTCAGACAAATAATTGTAGACGAACTTGTCGCCTGCAAAAATCAAAACTGGTGCGGCCAATCACTCGCCGCTAAAAGCTTAGGCCGCCTTTTTCGTTTTCTTCTCGACGAGGATCCCGGGGAACTGCACGACGTGCGTCGCTGTGTCGATCGGCTTCTGACCAAAGGTGGACTCGAACGTCAGCTTTTTATTGGCGATTTCAGTGAGTGCGATATCGGCGTGACCGAGCCCGGGAGCAAATTCCACGAGCGGACGATGACCGAGACAGAGCTGCCGAACGCGTCGTGAGACCATGTTCACCAGGATTTGCTGATTAGTGACAACTTCGGAGGCAGCTTTAATGAGTTCGGCTTTCATATTGAATAAGGTGACAGTCACCGGCTGACGAAGGATTTTCCCGAACGGATTGGGATTTGATCACGTCTCGGGGAATCGCAGCAGAGAAACTTGGCGCACTATCGTCCCTTGCGGCCAAAGCACAACCGAAAGCTGCGTGGGTTCCTGTTCACGGTAACTCCCACAATCGATCTTGGCTTTGCGCTGGCAAAGAAATAGCCTTCGAAAACATGTTCTTGAAAAAAGTGCGGGTCACAAAATACCGGAGCATTCGCGATTCCGGTTGGTTTGATGTCGAAGAAGGCAAAACGATTTTGGTGGGACCAAATGAAGCCGGAAAGACCGCGCTTCTCGAAGCCATCCAACGAATCAATCCGCCCGTGGGAATCCGCGGTTTCGATCCGCTGCGCGATTATCCGCGATCCGAATATGACGACATCAGTTCGCGCAGAGTCCTTCCGGGAAATGTCACCGTGGTCGAAGCGCACTTTGGTCTAGATCCGGAAGACAAAGAGGCACTTCCACCGGAGTTTCGGGATTGCGAGTACGTCTTCGGCCGAAAGCTTGATAATAATTCCTGGCACGATCTCATCGGCGCGCCACCCGCCACGAAGTATGGCGATATTAAAAAGGATCTCGCCCGACTTTGCGCGCACATCGATTCTCGCGTCCCACCAAGTCCCGAAGGATCGTCTCCACCCGATTTTCCGAGCGCACTACTCACCGCCGTTACTCATGACTGGACGGATTCAACAGATGTTTCCGGCGAGCCCGCGGCGGCGTTAAAATCGGCGCTCGAGAAAATTTTCCCGCGCATCAAAGAAGGAAACGAGACCGAAGAAAAGCGTTACGATCATCTCATCAGCGCAATCGATGTAAACGACCAACGCGCCGCCGCGCTTTGGACTTTGGGTCTGCGTTTACCTTTGTTCATTCGCTTTCGCGATTATTTCCGGGTGCGACCTCTTATCCATCTGGAGCATCTGGCGCTACGGATAGAAAGGAATCTTGTTGACGACGATTACTACGACTACGGCAATAAATGTCTGCTTCGGCTTCTCGGTTTCACCGCGCGCGAGCTTTCGAATCTGGGAAAAATTCCGGAGCCAACGCCGGGCGATCCCGATGCGCTGCAAGCGTATCGCGATCAGCTCGACTTTCGATCTTATCAACTTGCCTCCGCCAGTGTTCGCCTGACCGAAGAACTGCGCGCCACTTGGGTGCCGGACGCAAAGCGCGCGGAAGCGGAACGACTGCGCATCGCAGCCGACGGGCAATATCTCAAAGTCATTGTCGAAGATGACGTCGGCGTCGAAATCGAGCTCGACCAGCGCTCGGAAGGTTTTCAGTGGTTGGTTTCGTTCTTCATCGTGTTTTTTGCTGAAAGCGCAGACAAACATAAGAACGCGATTCTTCTGCTCGATGAGCCGGGGCTTAGCCTTCACGCTTTAAAGCAGCGCGAATTCCGGACAACCATTTCGCGCCTTGCTGGATCCAATCAAACGCTTTACACGACGCACTCCCCGTTTTTGGTTGGGCCGGACGAACTTAATTTAGTGCGCGTTGTGGAGATGACCGATCGCAGCATCGGCACGAAAGTTCATACCAACATCACTGCGGAAGATCCGGTCGCGCTTTTGCCTCTACAAGAGGCGTTGGGCTACGATTTAGCGCAGAGTCTCTTCGCGCAGCAGCGCAACCTCGTTCTCGAAAGCTTGACCGACTACTGGTACATCGACGCCGTCGCGCAGCTGCTTCGCGATGCAAATATTGTCGATCTTAATGACAAGATCGCGCTCATGCCGGCGAGTCACGCGGGCAAAGTTGTCTATTATGCGACAATCCTTCATGCGCATAAATTAAAAGTGGCAGCGCTTTTGGATTCCGGCACCGCACCTGGTCAAGCGACCAATCAGGAGCGTCTGGTTCACGCACTTGGCAACAAGGCCGTGCTGCGAACCAAGGACGTTTACGCTGGCGCAATTGAAAACCCGGCGGTCGAAGACTTGCTGCGCGACACGCTCATCCACGTCGCTCGAGTTGATCTTGGCTGGGACGTCGCCTCGGCCGCAAGCACGAAACTGCAACGGCCGTTGACGGAAATCTTCGCGGGCGAGATTGCCGACTTCTCGAAATATCGGCTGGCCAAAGCTTTTGTCCGTTGGACGCGGGATCATTCTGCCGGCGATCTTTCCGATGAGGAACGCGATCAATGGAAAAAATTAATCACCGCGATTAATGGCGCGCTGAGATAGACAGGCAGATCCAATTTGATTCGCCTGTTTATGTCGATCTTGCTGGTTGCGATTTTTTCAAGGCCGATCTCTTCACGTCAACCGATCTAACTTCGTTGTTCGGAGCATCGGGGAAAAAAGTATGTCAAAAGGGAAGGCGCTGCCTACGAGCAGAAATCCAATCAAGCGCTTCTTCGCGGTCCTGGGTCCTGGCCTGATTACGGGCGCGGCGGATGACGATCCTTCGGGAATCGCCACATACTCCATCGCCGGAGCGCAGCTTGGCACTTCACTCTTGTGGACGGCTTTCATCACGTGGCCGCTGATGGCGCCGGTGCAAATGATGTGCGCGCGCATCGGCATGTGCACGGGCAAAGGTCTGGCGGGCGCGCTGAAAGATAAGTTCCCGAAGTGGCTCGTCGCATCTGTGGCCATCGCGCTCCTGGTCGCGAACACCATCAATGTCGGCGCGGATCTTTCCGGCATGGCTGACGCCGCCGAAATGCTGACGGGACTGAACTCCCATTATTTTGTCGTCCTCTTCGGCATCGTCATCGCCGTCGCGACGATTCGATTTCGCTACTATCAAATTGCCAATGTCCTGAAATGGCTCGCGGCTACTCTGTTTGCTTACGTCATTACCGCGATCGTGATTCGGCCCGATTGGAGCACGATCTTGCACGATACGTTTATTCCAAGCTGGCCGAAAGGTCACGAAGCATGGGCCACACTCGTGGCCATTCTCGGCACGACCATCAGTCCTTATCTTTTTTTCTGGCAAGCCTCTCAGGAAGTTGAAGAAGAAAAAGCGATAGGCCGGCGAATGCGCGTTCGACGAGAAGGAGCGACGAGTAAAGAAATCCGGGATCGCAAGCTCGATGTCGGTGTCGGTACATTTTTTTCAAACATCGTGATGTACTTCATTATCTTAACGACCGCGTTAACGCTCCACGTGCACGGTGTCACAAACATCGAGACGTCCAGTCAAGCCGCCGGCGCGCTCGCTCCGCTCGTCGGTAAATTCGCCTCAACGCTGTTTACGCTCGGCATCCTCGGAGTCGGATTACTGGCCATTCCTACTCTCACCGGTTCGGCGGCATACGCCTTTGCGGAAACTTTTCGCTGGCGACAGGGCCTTGATCAAAAATTCACAGCGGCTCGCTCATTCTATGCCGTGATTATTCTTTCCACAGTGATCGGCATTATTCTCGACTTCGCTAACGTAAATCCGGTGAAAGCCCTTTTCGGGACAGCAGTCATCAACGGCTTGCTCGCGCCCTTTCTCTTAGTCGGAATTCTGATCGTCGCTTCCGATCCCAAAATCATGAACAAGCAATGCAGCTCGCTCCTGGGTCGCGCCATCGTCGGCCTCACCACCCTCGTGATGTTCGGCGCGGCAATCGGAATGTTCGTTTTCTAAATGTCAACGCGAAGCCGCTTCTTTATGGCGCATCCGGTGGCGGATGGAAGTGCAGCATATGAAAACTGTGCCGACGTCTCTCCGCCATGCGGTCGAGTTTCGCTCGCTGCTCAGGCGTGAGATGCGGCGCGAGGTCGCGATGCGATTGGGCGAGCGTTTCCGAAACGCGGCGGCCTGTGTCGCCCCGGATCGCGCCCAATTGGCTCGCCGTTTGATCGATAATCGGTGTGATCTCTTCGACCTGGGCGGGCGTTAAATTTAATTCCCATTTTAAGTGCGCGCGCATCTGTGCGGCAAGGTGTCCTGAGTTTCTTTCCAGAAACGCATGGTGCACATGCCAAAAGCAACAGAACAGACCTGCCGCGATTCCGGCGAAGAACACGACTGCCACTCCCACCGCGATTCGCCATTTCATTGTCATCGCAACACTCCTGCGTCGATGGCTGTGTCCGCGATCGCATAAGCGTTTGTCAGCGACTCTCCCAGCTCGTTGTTTTGCTTGAACTGCCACCACGCGCCGGCGCTCGCGAGGATCGTCACTAAGATCGACATAACTCCCACCATCTTGAACATCCGAGCAAATTCCCACGAGGAGGCGGCGTTGTTGGAACGCTGATCGCGCAATCGCGCCACGACGCGCGTATCGAAACCGAACGGCATTTCGGCCGGCTCGCTTCCCGACGAACGCGCGGCTGCTCCCAGCAAGCGATCCATTTCAGAATCGAGCTGTCCCATGGTCCTCCTCCTGACGTATTCGAGAAAATTGTTCCTTCAACTTCTGCCGCGCACGAAACGCGCGCACTTTCACCAGCGGCTTACTCCATCCCGTCATCTTCGCAATCTCCTCCACCGATTTCTGCTGAAGATACAGCAAATCAATCACCACGCGCTCGATTGGTTTTAGCGCGCCACCAAATCGCGCGATACCAATTGTCGATCCGGAGATAGTTCTTCGGATGAAACTGCGAGATTATCCAGGACGGCCGATTGCTCTTCGCTCAAATCGGCGCGACGCAACTCCGGGCGCGCCTTTTCCGCCGCGACCTGATTCAAACAGGTGTTGATGGCGATGCGCGACACCCAATGCTCCAGCGGCACCGCCCCCGAGAACTGAGATAATTTCTGAAACATCTTGATGAAAATCATTTGGCAAAGGTCTTCTGCCGCGGCGCGGCGTGGGCGATGGGCGCGCACCAATTTCGCCACGAGCGGATAAAGATGTCGCACCAATTGGCGGGCAGCTTCATCGTCATCGCGCAGCGCAGCTGAGACCAGCACCCGAGCGTTAAAATCATCACCCATGCACTCCACAATGTGTCCACACTGTCTGATATGACAGTGCGACGCGTCTTTTGGTTACAACATTTTCTCTTTTGTCGCGCATTGCTTAAGTCGAAAACTTTTTTGTAACCGCGAGCCGCTCCTCGCGGTCATCCATTGCAGAAGCGCATCACTAAATAATTGCGCTGAAGTAAAACAAGAAAGCACAAACATATGAGACCAAGATTCATTTCATTGATCATCGGGAGCGCATTGGCTCTCGGCACCCTCGCCGTTTACGCGCAAGGCCATGTGCCTGGCGGTTGCGGCCCCGGAATGCACGGATATGGCAGCCCGCTCGAACATCTCACCAAAGACCTGAACCTGACGCCGGATCAACAGGCGAAAGGCGGGCCGATTGTCGATCAAGCCAAACCGCAGATCGTAGCGATTCATCAGGATGCGATGCAAAAGATAAAAACCGTGATCGAAAACTCCGTCGCAAAAATTCGTCCGCTCCTGACCGACGCGCAACAACAGAAACTCGATGCGATGAAGAAAGCGCACGAAGACATGTTCAAAGCGATGCAGGAAATGCGCGACGCGAAGAAACAATAACGACCGGCGCCAGCTGACTTATAACAGGCGGCGATGATCGACGAGATCATCGCCGCTTTTCTTGGCCTGATTTTCCACCGTCGCGAGATGAAATCACGGTTGCATCCGCTCGGTTCAAACAGCAGTTTGATCGTCTGTTCATCACAATCATTATGCGCATCACCTCGCGATTTCCGCTTTTCCTATTCCTGCTTGCATCCGCTTTCCCGTCCTTCGCGTCCGCTCAAAAACTGCCGGACACAACGCGTCTGCTGCGGTTTCCGACGACCAACGGCCGGCAGATTGTTTTTTGTTACGCCGGCGAACTTTACACAATTGGCAAAGAGGGCGGCGTCGCGCGACGACTGACCAGCGGCCCGGGCTATAGCTCGTTCCCGCGCTTCTCAGCGGACGGAACACAACTCGCCTTCACTTCGCAATACGACGGCAACACCGAAGTTTACGTGATGCCAGCTGAAGGCGGCACGCCCAAACGCCTAACGATCACCGCGACGCTCGGACGCGACGATATTTCCGACCGGATGGGGCCGAACAACATCGTCATGACGTGGGAAAACACGAAGCCACTTATCGTTTTCCGCTCGCGGATGAAGTCGTTCGATTCCTTCATTGGAGCGCTTTTTACCGTGGGCATGGATTCCGAACTGCCGCAGCAATTACCGTTGCCACGCGGCGGATTTCTTTCATTCTCGCCCGATGATTCCAAGATCGCGTTCAACCGCGTCTTCCGCGAGTTTCGCACCTGGAAACATTATCGCGGCGGCATGGCAGACGACGTTTGGATTCACGATTTCAAAACCGGCGCGACGGAGAACCTGACAAACAATCCCGCGCAGGACATCTGCCCGATGTGGGCACCGGACAACAAAATCTATTTCCTCTCGGATCGCGATGGCCGGATGAATCTTTTCTCGATCGACCTAACGAGTCAGGAAACGAAACAGCTCACGAGCTTCAAGGATTTCGACATCAAGTTCCCTTCGATCGGCCAGAACTCGATCGTCTTCGAACAAGCCGGTTACATTTGGCGCTACGACCTGGGGAGTGGACAAGCCACGCCGGTGCCGATCGATATCAAAGAAGATTTCGCATCGGGACGTTCCGCTTTGGTCGATGCTTCGAAACACATCGACTCCGTTAGTCCGGCGCCCGATGGCGAGCGTGTCATCGTGGTCGCGCGCGGAGATCTTTTCTCTGCTCCCGCGAAGGACGGCACGCCGCGCAATCTCACTAAGACATCGAACGCCCATGAGCGCGACGCAGTTTGGTCACCTGACGGCAAGTGGATCGCTTACAATTCAGACGCGACCGGCGAGAACGAGCTCTATGTCCGCTCACAGGACGGTAAAGGCCAGCCGCAACAAGTAACCAGCGGCGCCGACACTTACTATTATCAAGCGGTTTGGTCGCCCGACAGCAAGAAGCTCCTATGGAGCGATCGGTTGCAGCGATTGCGTTATGTCGATGTGAGCAGCAAAGCTATCACCCAAGTTGATCAGGATAAATACGGCGAAATCGGCGTTTATAATTGGTCGCCCGACAGTCAGTGGATCACCTGGGCGCGCCCGGAGGAGAACGGTGCAGACAAGGTTTATCTCTTCTCGACCGCCGACAAAAAGCCGGTAGCTGTGACCGACAATTGGTATTCGGCTGACAATCCTGTTTTCAGTGACGACGGGAAATATCTTCTGCTTAGCTCGGGGCGCGATTTTAAACCCACGTTCGGTCAGACGGATTTTTCCAACGTCTATCGAGACTTAGACCGCGTGTATCTCATCACGCTTGGTAAAGAGACTGAGTCACCGCTCGGACCGCGCAGCGATGAAGTAGGCAAGGCGGACCGGAAAAAAGATAAGGACAAGGATGCGAAGGAAAAAGAGGCCGGCGAGAAGAAAGGCGATACTCACGACGATAAAAAAGCAGCCAGCAAAGAGGAGAAGCCGAAGAAGCCAGTGACCGTCAAGATCGACATAGACGGAATTCATGACCGCCTGGGTGCTCTTGAAATTCCTTCGGGCGACTACACCAACATCCGAATGGTGGACGACCGGATTTTCTATCTCCGCCGGACCGCGGCCGATGATAAAGGCGACGATGAGGAAGAAGAAGGCGGCGGCAACAAGAAATTCCACCTATGCGCTTACAGCCTGGAGGACCGCAAAGAGACCGTCCTCGGCGATGTGGCCGCTTACGAAATCACCGCCGATGGGAAAAAGATGCAGGTCAAAATCGGCAAGGATTACGCCATGATCGACCTGCCCAAAGATAAGCTTGAAACAAAGGACGAGAAGGCCGGAAAGGATTACAAACTCAAGC